>NZ_JBEZWL010000142.1:0-18893 GCF_040648015.1 Streptomyces sp. NPDC029216
CCTCGCGCTGTCCGGGCTCGGCGGCATGGTGTCCGTCGAACTCCCCGTCGAGGCCGTGCGCGCACGGCTGACGGACGGGCTGTCGATCGCGGCCGGGGTCCCCGTACGCGTCCCCGGGGCGGCCGCACTGCCCCGCATCCTCGACATCCAGCGGGCCCTGCGCGCCCTCCAGCGCCACCGGCCGCCCGGACCGCCCACCCGTACCGTCCTCGACGAGTCCGCCACCGCCGAGGCCAGCGCCCGCGCCCTCGGTTTCGTCATCCCGGTCTTCCGGCCCGAGAGCCGGCGCGAGGCGACCGTACGGCTCGTGATGGACGCCTCGCCGTCCATGGCGGTGTGGCAGGACATGTTCGACGAACTGCGGGCGGTGTGCGAGCGGTTGGGCGCCTTCCGTGACGTCCAGGTGCACTACCTGCACCGGCTCCCCGACGGCACGGCCGCCGTCGGCCGCGGCCCCGCGCCCGGCACCGGGGTGCGCTCCGGGGACCAGCTGCGCGACCCCACCGGGCGGACGCTGACCATGGTGGTCTCCGACTGCGCCGGACCCGTGTGGCGCGAGGGCGAGGCCCAGCGGGTTCTGCACCGCTGGGCCGAATGCGCCCCCTGCGCGGTGGTCCAGCCCCTGCCGCAGCGGCTGTGGGGGCGCAGCTGGCTGCCGACCGAGCGCGGGGTGCTGGAGCGGGCCGGCGGCCGGGGCGGGGCCGGCGCGAGCGGTACGGGCGGCGGGCCGGGGCTGACGTTCCACCCGGACCGGCCGGCCCGGCCCGGGCGGCCCACCGGCGGGCTCACCGTGCCCGTGCTGCCGCCCAACGCGACCGCGCTGGGCGCCTGGGCCCGGCTCGTGGCCGGGCTGGGCTCGGGACCCGTGCCGGCCGAGGTGGGCCGGGTGCTGGCCCGCCACCCGGCCGCCCCCGTACCGCTGCCCCGCACCGCCCGGCCGCCGCACGAGCTGGTGCACCGCTTCCGCTCCTCCGCCGCGCCCGGCGCCGTACAGCTCGCCGTGTACCTGTCGGCGGCGCCGCTGACCCTGCCCGTGATGCGGCTGGTGCAGCGGACGATGCTGCCCGACTCGGAGCCGTCCGACCTCGCCGAGGTGCTGCTCAGCGGGCTGCTGCGGCGCAGTGGCGCCACGCCCGGGCCGTGGTACGAGTTCGTACCGGGGGTGCAGGACGTGCTGCTGGGGCCGCTGGGACGGGACGAGGCCGCGCTGGTGCTCAAGCACTGCTCCGAGTACGTCCTCGCGCACTTCGGCCGGGGCGTACGCAACTTCCCCGCGCTCGCCGTCTCCCAGCTGACCGGGGTCCCGGCGGGCGAGCCCGAGGAGGAGGACGAGGACCGGGCGCCCGCGGGGCCGCTGCCGCAGGCCTTCGCGCAGGTGTCGGCGAAGGTCGTACGCCGCTACCTGCCGGGGCCCCCGGAGGAGGACCCGGAGCCGGGCCCGGAGCCGGCGCCCGTGCCCGAACCGCCCGGCCGCGCCCGGTCGGTGCGGGCGGCGCGCGACCGGCTGCTCCTCGGGGACGCCGACGGCGGAGCGCGCCACCTCCAGGACGCCGCCGCCCTGCTGCGGCGGGCCGTGGCGGCCCCGGCCGGGCCGGAGGACCCGCCGGAGGAGGCCGAGGCCGAGCTGGCCGGTGTGCTGCTGCGGCTGTGGTCGGCCCAGCGGGCCCCGGAGCTCCTCGACGAGGCCGAGCGGGCCGTGACCGGGCTGCGGACCGGCGCGGGGCGGGCGGCGCTGGGCCGGGTCCTGTACGAGCGGGCCCTGGCGTCGGGCCCGGACGAGCAGCCGCTGCTGGGCGCCGCCGCCCGGGAGTTCGCCGCGGCGGGGGCCGCCGCCGGGGACGACGCGGACCTGACGGTGGACTGCGCGGTGCGCCGGGCCCGCACCCTGATCCGCCTCGCCGCACTCCGCGCCGACCCGGCCCCGCTGCACGAGGCCCGCACGGCCCTGGAACCCCTGACCACGGACCCGCGCACCGCCCACCCGGAGCTCCTCCTGACCCTGGGCGGCGTCCTGCTGGCCCTCCTGACCCACACCCAGCACCCGACGGAACGCACGGCCCTGGCGGAGCACGCAGTCACCACCCTGGAAACAGCCCTGACCCTCCTGACCCCACCCCCACCCCAGGGCCCCCGGGACAACGCCCCACCCCCGACGCACCGGCCGGGCGGGGCGCCGCCGGCGGACCCGGCGACCCCGGACCAGCCGGACCCGGCTGGCCCGGCGAGCAGGGCGGGCGGGCCGGACGGGGCGAATCCGGCGGATCTGGCTGACCCGGCTGCCCCGGCTGATCCCCTGCACTCGCCGCCCCCGCCGCCCCCGCCGCCCCCGCCGCCCCCGCCGCCCCCGCCGCCCCCGGTGGGCCCGGCGGACGGGACGGAGGGGGCGGATGGGGAGGTCGCTGCTGATCTGCCGGACGGGGCTGCCCCCGTGGATCGGCCCGACCCGGCCGACCGGCCCGACCCGGCCGACCGGGCGGATCGGCCGCGCGCGGCGGACAGGGCAGCCACTGCGGGCGCGGGGGACCGGCTGGATCCGGGGAGCGCGGCGGACGGAGTGGACAGGCCGGGTGCGGCCGCCGGCGGAGCTCCCGAACGCCGGCCGGGCCCGCCCGGGAGCGCCCCCGGCCGCGCCGTGGAGCCTGCGGACGGCACCACCCCGGCCACCGCAACCCCCGCACACCGTCCGGACCCGGACCCCGACGCGCCCGGGGAGGGCCCCGGCCGCCCGGCGCCGGGGCCGACACCGGGTCCGGCGGACCCGGGCGCTCCCACCCCGCCGGCCCCGGCCGCTGGGCCCGGCGAGGGCCCGGCCTCGGCGGGCGGCACCGCCCCGACCACCGGCGGCGACGCGGACCGCACGGCCTCGGGCGGCGGCCGTGACACGGGTGGCGCCGTCCGGACCGGAACCAGCCCGTCAACCGGGAGCAGTGCGGGGCCGGATGCGGAGGTGGGGCCGCACGTCGGGAGCGACGGGAGGCCGGTTGAGGGCCCGGTCGATCCGTCCGCCGGGGGAGCTGGCGGTAGCCGTGATGCGGGCGAAACCACCGGCACCGGTCCGGGCGCGGGCCCGTCGCCCGGGTCCAGCGCGGGAGCTGAGAGCCGCGCGGACTCCGGCGGTGGCCGTGATGCGGGCGAGGCCGCTTCGACCGGCACCGGCCCCGCAGCTGGAAGTGGCGCAGGCGCGGCCGGCCGGGCCCTCGGCGACCCGGCCGGAGCCGACGCCGCGCCCGAGGCTGCCAGCCGGACGGGAGCCGATGCCGATACCGGGTCGGCAGCTGCCCCCTGGGCCACCAGCAGCACGGCGCCCGAGGCTGCCCCCCGGGCCGGACCAGGGCCCCGGGCCGAGGGGGGTGCCCGGGGTGGGGAGCGGGGGCGGCGGATCGTGAGGGTGCGGGTGGAGTTGGCCGGGGCCCTGCGGTATCTGCCCTGGCGGCTCGACGAGGCGCTGGAGCAGGTGGCGCGGGCGCTCGACGAGGCCGTCGGGGAGCCCGAGCTGCGGCTCGCCGCCCTGCTCTGCCTGGCCCGTGTGCACCGGGCCCGGTACGCCCGTGACGGGGACCCCGCGGCGCTGGAGGAGGCCGCCGAGGCGTACGGGCGGGCCCGGCGGCTGATCCCCCGCGACGGGGACGCCTACGGCGAACTGCTGCCCGAGTGGGGCGACGTGCTCCTGGAGCGGGCCCGCTCCGCCGACGGCCGCCGGTTCGCCTCCACCGCCGTACGGGTGCTGCGCGAGAGCCGGGCGGCGGTGGCCCAGTCCGACCGCGGGGCCGCGTACCGGCTGCGGAGGCTGGCCTCCGGGCTGCGGCTGCGCCACACCTACGAGGGAGACCTCGTCGACCTCCGGGAGGCCGAGTACCTCCTGGAGCTGGCCGTCCGGCAGGGACACGGCCCCCTGGAGAGGGCCCGCGCCTGGCGCGACCACGGGGACGTCCAGCAGGAGATCCACTTCCACACCCGCACCACCGACCGCCTGGACCGGGCCGCGGACTCCTACCGCCGGGCCTGGCGCGCCGCCCTGGAGGCCGGCCGGGACGCACCCGACGACACCGCCCTCCGGCTCGCCGCCCGGGTCCAGGAACTGCGCGGCGGGGTCCTGGAGCGCCTGGCCCGCCCCCGGGCCGCCCTCGACGCGTACCGGGCCGCCCTGGAGCTGTGGCGGCGCCAGGACCTGCCGGACGGGGAGCGGGCCTCGGCCGTGCGGGCGCGGATCCACGACCTGGAGACGGGCGGTTGAGCCGTTTCCGCCCGCCGGACCGCGGGAAAGGGCAGTGGACCAGTGCATTCCATCGCATTCCACATCCCACATACCGCGTTCCGCATGCGCGTTCAGCGTTCTGCGGTATTCCACGGTTCGACAGGGGGACGGGCAGCCCATGGTGACCGGACGTCAGGAAGTGGCCAGGCCCCCCGAACCCCGCCCCTGCGCCGGGCAGCTCCCCGACCTCTCCGGGCTCGACCTGGCCGCCCTGCGCGGCATCGCCCACCCGGTGCTCGCCGAGGTCGTCGAGGGGCTCGTGGAGCGGGTGACCCACCCGGCCGAGATCCTCAACGCCTTCGACTCCGGCGTCGCCTGACCCGCACCCCGGGTCCGCAGGCCCGGCCCGTAGGTCCGTACCGCCCGGAGTTGACCACTTTCCGCCGTTAGCCGGGCCGGTCCGGAGGGCAGGGATGGACCGTCCTGGGGGTCCCCCCAGTGGTGGCCGGGGGAGGGAGGCGCGGGTGATGAGCCGAGCGATCACGGGCGGTCCCGCACTGCCCGCACCGCACCGGACCCCCGCCGCCCCGACCCCTCCGACCCCCCTCACCCGTCACACCCGCCACGCCCCCTGGCCGTACACCCGCCTCGACGTCCCCGCCCTGCGCGCCGCCGGCCACCGGCCGCACCCAGTACGGCAGTTCGTGCTCAAGACCCACAGCCGCTGCAACCTCGCCTGCACCTACTGCTACGTCTACGAGATGGCCGACCAGAGCTGGCGCACCCGCCCCGCCGCCATGGCCCCCGCCACCGCCCTGCGCGCCGCCGAACGCATCGCCGAGCACGCCGCCGCGCACGAACTGCCCCGCGTGGACCTCGTCCTGCACGGCGGGGAACCCCTCCTCGCCGCCCCCGCCGAACTGGCAGCCCCCGTCGAGGCGGTACGCACCGCACTGGCCCGGCGCTCGCCCCGCACCCGGGTCACCGCCAGCGTGCAGACCAACGCGACCCTCCTCACCCGGGGCCGGATCGCCGCCCTGGCCGCCGCCGGGATCCGCATCGGCGTCAGCCTCGACGGCGGGCTCCCCGCCCACAACGCCCGCCGCGTGGACCACGCCGGCCGGCCCGGCTTCGCCGCCGCCGCGCGGGGCCTGCGGCTGCTGGCCCGGCACCCGGCCAGCTACGCCGGGGTGCTGTGCGTGGCCGACATCGCGCAGGACCCGGTGGAGACGTACGAGTCCCTGCTCGCGTTCGCCCCGCCCGCCATCGGCCTGCTGCTGCCCCTGGCCAACTGGAGCACCCCGCCGCCCGGCCGCACCGGGCCCGGGACCCCGTACGCCGACTGGCTGATCGCCGTCTTCGAACGGTGGTGGCACGACGGGGCGCGGCGCACCCGCATCCGGATCTTCGAGGAGGTCGTCGCGCTGCTGCTGGGACTGCCCGCCGCCACCGAGAGCCTCGGCCTGGCACCCGCCACCACCGCCGTGGTGGAGACCGACGGCAGCATCGAGCAGGCCGACTCGCTGAAGTCCGCCTACGAAGGGGCCGCGGCGACCGGCATGACCCTCGACAGCCACAGCTTCGACGACCTCCTCGACCACCCCGGCTTCGCCGCCCGCCAGCTCGGCCTCGACGCCCTCGCCGCGGGCTGCCGGGCCTGCGAGCTGGTGGAGGTCTGCGGCGGCGGCCACTACCCCCACCGCTACCGGGAGGGGGAGGGCTTCCGCCAGCCGTCCGTGTACTGCGCGGACCTCCAGGCCCTGATCCGCCACATCGCCCGCGCGGTCCACGCGGCCGCCACGACCCAACGGGCCGCCTCATGACCCACCCCCCGCACACCGACCCGCCCCGCCCCACCCGCCCCGCCGCACCCGGCCCCGCCGCCGCACCCGATCCCACCTGGCCCGCCGATCCCGCCGATGCCCGGCCCGGTGTCCCCGCCCCCCGACCCCCCCCGGGCACCCCCGCCGCCCCCGCCGGGGCGCCCAACGGGCTCCCCCGGTTCTCCGTCGGCTCCCGCGTCCTGCGCGCCCTCGCCTCCACCGAGCCGTCCCCCGAAGGGCTGCGGCTCGTCGGGGACGTCCGGCGGTCCAAGCGGCTGCTCCTGCTGCGGGCCGTCCTCGACGCCGCCCCCGGGGCCGAGGCCGGGGAGTGGTGGGGGCAGCTGGAGGAGGCCGAACGGCAGGAGCCCGACGCCGTCCGCGACGTGCTGCACTACCCGTCCACCGGCGTGTGGGCCGAGGAGACCCTGCGCCGGCTGCACGCCCCCCAGGGCCCCGCCCCCGACCTCGGGCACCTCGGCGCCATCGCCGTCGCCGCCGCCCTGCGCGCCGGCATCGGGTTCAAGACCACCCTGCGACCCACGCACGGCCGCCTCGCCCTGCCCACTCTCGGCCTGCTGCGCCCCGACCGGCCCGGCCCGCTCGCCCTCACCGAACGCTCCTGGGACACCTGCGGCGTCCTGCCGCTGCACCCCCTGCCCGGCGGCCGGACCTCCCTCGACGACCTCGACCCCTACCGGGCCCCCGCCACCGGCCACCCCGCCCCCGTACGCCCCGCCCGCCGCCTCACCCCCAAGGGGCACAAACGCTGGGACACCCAGTGGGCCGGAGCGTTCACCCTCCTGGAGCGCTACGACTCCACCCGCGCCGACGAGGCATCCCGCCTGCTGCGCTCCGTCGTCCCGCTGGCCGGAGGCTCCCGCTCCAGCGGCGCCACCCTCCCCGCCGCCGCCGGGGCGGTCCTGGCCCGCGGCCAGTCCCCGCCCGCCCTGGCCGCGACCCTCGTCCACGAGGTGCAGCACGGCAAGCTCGCCGCCCTCACCGACGTCCTCACCCTGCACACCGCCGACCCCACCCCCTGCCACTGGGCCCCCTGGCGCGCCGACCCGCGCCCCCTGGAAGGGCTGCTGCACGGCACGTACGCCCACCTGGCCCTGGCCGGCTACTGGCAGCGCGCCGCCCTCTACGGGGCCCGCGGCGCCTGGGCCCAGCACGCCCGGATCCGCGCCCAGGTGGCCGCCGTCCTGCCCGTCCTGCGCGCCCACCCCCGACTGACCGCCACCGGACGGGAGTTCGTCGACGGCATGGCCGAGGCCGAGCGGGCCATGGACGAGCTGCCGCCGCCCGGAGGCCAGTCCGCCACCGCCCGCCGCGCCCTCGAACGCGAACGCCGCGCCTGGTGCGAGGCACACCCCGAACTCGCCGGGTTCGCAGGGGTCTGACGGGCCGTCCGCTGCGGTACCTTTCAAGCCGCTGCTCGCACCCCGTCCCGCCGCCGGAGCCCCCGCCCGGCGACGGCACCCCGCACCCGTCCACCGCACGGACACCCCAGGGAGACGGCCGCATGACCGGTACCGTGACGCGCCACGACCGCGACGGAGCCGCCCAGCCCCAGCGCTTCGTCATCAGCTTCGCCGGCTTCAACCGCCCCTGGGCGGTGTGGATCGCCCACCGCCTGGAGGAGCACGGCCACCGCGTCGCCCTCCAGCGCTGGGACCCCCAGACCGGCCCCGGCATCACCGAGGCCCTCGACGACCTCGCCCGCGCCGGCGGCACGGTCCTCCTCATCCTCAGCGAACGTTTCTTCTCCGTCGGCACCCACACGGACGAGGAGTGGAACGCCGCCCTGCGCACCGTCACCGAGGCCCACCCCGGCCGGTTCGCCGCCGTCTCCCTCACCGACGCCCCGCTGCCCAGCGCCGTCGCCGCCCTGGAGAAGACCGACCTGTGGGGCCTGGACGCCTACGAGGCCGAGTACCGCGTCCTGCGCCGCCTCGACCTCCCCACCGTCCGCGTCGGCACCGAGTCCGGCCGCCGCGGCCCCCGCTTCCCCAACGACCCGCCCGAGATCTGGGGCCGTGTCCCGCGCCGCAACCCCCGCTTCACCGGCCGCAACGACGTCATCGGCCGGCTCCGCACCGCCCTCACCGAAGCCCCGCCCGGCGCCTCCACCGTCACCCTCCTGGGACTGTCCGGGGTCGGCAAGACCCAGGTCGCCACCGAGTACGCCTACCGCTTCGCCTCCGAATACGACGTCGTCTGGTGGGTCCCCGCCGAGGACCGCCCCACCCTGCGCGAACGCCTCGCCGACCTCGCCCCCGAACTCGGCCTGCCGCGCGGCGCGGGCAGCTACGGCGAGCAGATCCGGGCCGTACTGGAGGCGCTGCGGCGCGGATCCCCGTACCACCGCTGGCTGATGGTCTACGACGGCTGCGACAACCCCGACGACCTCACCGACCTGCTGCCCTCCGGCGCCGGCGACGTCATCATCACCTCCCGCAACCGCGAATGGGCCGCCCGCCACACCAGCCTCGTCGAAGTCCCCCTCTACGCCCGTCCCGAGTCCATCACCTTCATCCGCCGCCGGGCCCGCCGCCTCACCGGCGACGAGGCCGACCAGCTCGCCGAGGCCCTGGAGGACTACCCCCTCGCCCTCGACCAGACCGCCGGCTGGCTCGCCGACTCCCCCCTCGGCGTCGGCGAGTACCTCACCCTCCTCCAGCGCCGGCTGGACTCCCACGAGGCCGTCGCCCTCTCCGACGACTACCCGCTGCCCTTCCCGACCGCCCTGGCCATACTCCTCAACAACGTCCGCGAGAACTTCCCCGACGCCCTCGCCCTGCTGCGGCTGTTCGTCTTCTTCGCCCCCGGCCGGGTCCCGCTGCGCCTGCTGCGCGAGTTCCCCGCCGAGGACGTGCCCGAACACCTCGCCGGGATCGTGGGCGACCAGATCCGCTGGAACGCCGCCCTCAACAAACTCGTCCAGTTCTCCGTCGTCCGCCTGGAGTACTCCGACCTGTCGGTGGAGGAGGGCGGCGGTCTGGAGACCGTCCAGCTGCACCGCATGGTCCACAACATCGTCCGCGAGAACCTCGCCGAGGACGAGGCCGACCAGCTCTCCCGCGCCGTCCGCCAGGTCCTCGCCGCCGCCGACCCCGGCCGGCCCACCGACTCCCGGCTCTGGCCGCGCTACGCCGAACTCGTCCCGCACCTGGAACCCGCCGGGGTGCTCACCAGCAGCAACCCCCGCATCCAGAACTTCCTGCTGCACTGCCTGCGCTACCTGATCCTCGCCGGCGAGTACCGCACCTGTCTGCGCCTGTCCGAACAGACCGACCACGTCTGGCGGGCCATGCTCGGCGACGACCACGACCAGGTCCGCGAACTCAGCTACCACTACGGCGGAGCCCTGCGCATGCTCGGCCACTTCCGCCAGGCCGAGTCCCTCGCCCGCCAGGTCGCCGACCGGCTCATCGCCGAACGCGGCGACCGCGACCTGGAAACCCTCCGCGCCACCAGCACCTACGCCGGCGTCCTCCTCAGCACCGCCAAGTTCGACCAGGCCCGCACCCTGCTGGAACACGCCTTCGTCTGCTACCGCGAACTCCTCGGCGAGGACGACGCCACCACCCTGGGCGCCCAGAACAACGTCGCCGTCGCCCTGCGCCTCCTCGGCCGCTACCAGGAGGCCTACGACACCGACCTGGACACCCTGCGCCGCCGCGAACGCGTCCTGCGGGTCCGGCACATCGCCACCCTCTCCTCCGGCATCGGCTGCGCCATGGGCCTGCGCCTGATGGGCCGCTACCGCGAAGCCCTCGCCCGCCAGGAACAGGGCCTCAAACTGCACGTCCAGGTCCTCGGCGCCAACCACCCCCAGACCCTGCGCGCCGAACACAACCTCGGCCAGTGCCTGCGCCGCACCGGCGACATCCCCGGCGCCGGCGCCCGCCTGCGCAGCGTCCTGGAACGCTCGACCCGCGTGTTCGGCGCCGAGTTCCCCTGGACCCTGATGGTCGCCTCCGACTACGCCACCTACCTGCGCGAATACGGGGACATCGAGGAGGCCCGCCGGATCTCCGAGGAGGTCGTCCGCGGCTACCAGTCCCAGCTGGGCCTCGCCCACCCGTACAGCATCGGCACGGTCGGCAACCTCGGCCTGGTCCTGCGCGCCCAGGGCGAACGCACCGAGGCCCTCAACCTCGCCGAACAGGCCCTGGTCGGCATGCGCGGCGCGCTCGGCGACCGCCACCCCTGGACCCTGGGCTGCGCCCTCAACGCCACCGGCCACCGCAACATCACCGGCCACCTGGAATCCGCCCTGGACCTCAGCCGCGAGACCCTGCGCACCACCGAACAGGTCCTCGGCCCCGACCACCCGATGACCCTCAGCGCCCGGATCGCCCTCGCCGCCGACCTCCGCTCGGTACGGGAGGACGCGGAGGCCGCCAAACACGAGGACGCCGGCCTCAAGGCCCTCACCCGCACCCTGGGCCCCCAGCACGTCCACACCGTCTCGGCCCGCCAGCAGACCCGCCCCTACTGGGACTTCGAACCGCAACCCTAGACAGCCGGAAGGCCCGGCCCCCACCAAAGGGGGCCGGGCCTTCCGTTCACCACGAGGCTCAGGCTTCGAAGACCTCGTTCAGCAGCAGCTGCTGCTCCGCCTGGTGGCGCTTCGCGGAGCCCACCGCCGGGGACGAGCCGTGCGGACGCGAGATGCGCCGCAGGCGCTCGCCCGCCGGGATGTCCGCGCCGACCGCCAGGTCGAGGTGGTCGATCAGGTTCAGCGCGATGAACGGCCACGCACCCTGGTTCGCCGGCTCCTCCTGCGCCCAGATGTACTTCGCCGCGTTCGGGAACTTGGCGATCTCCGCCTGCAGTTCCGCGCCCGGCAGCGGGTACAGCCGCTCGATGCGGATGATCGCCGTGTCGGTGATGCCGCGCTTCTCCCGCTCGGCCTCCAGGTCGTAGTAGACCTTGCCCGCGCAGAAGACGACCTTGCGCACGGCGTTCGGGTCCACCGTGCTGTCACCGATGACCGGACGGAACGAACCGCTCGTGAACTCCTCCGCCTTCGACGCCGCCGCCTTCAGACGCAGCATCGACTTCGGGGTGAAGACGATGAGCGGCTTGTGGTGCGGGTTGTGGACCTGCCAGCGCAGCAGGTGGAAGTAGTTCGACGGCAGGGTCGGCATCGCGACCGTCATGTTGTCCTGCGCGCACATCTGGAGGAAGCGCTCCGGGCGGGCGGACGAGTGGTCCGGGCCCTGGCCCTCGTAGCCGTGCGGCAGCAGCAGCGTGACGCCGGAGGTCTGGCCCCACTTCTGCTCGGCCGAGGAGATGAACTCGTCGACGACGGTCTGCGCGCCGTTGACGAAGTCACCGAACTGGGCCTCCCACAGCACCAGCGCGTCCGGGCGGGCCAGCGAGTAGCCGTACTCGAAGCCCATGGCCGCGTACTCGGAGAGCAGCGAGTCGTAGACGTTGTAGCGGGCCTGGTCGTCCGACAGGTACTGCAGCGGCGTGTAGTCCTTGCCGGTCTCCCGGTCGATGAGGACCGCGTGACGCTGGCCGAACGTGCCGCGGCGGGAGTCCTGGCCGGACAGGCGGACCGGGGTGCCCTCCATCAGCAGCGAACCGAAGGCCAGGGTCTCGCCCATGCCCCAGTCGATGGTGCCGTCGTCGATCATCGCCGCGCGGCGCTGCAGCTGCGGCAGCAGACGCGGGTGGACCGTGTGGCCCTCGGGGACGTTGACCTGGGACTCGGCGATCCGCTTGACGACCTCCGGGGAGACCGCCGTGTTCACGGCGACCGGGAACTCGGCCTGCGGGGCCTGGGCCGGCGCGGCGACCGCGGGCTGCGTGGCGGCCTCGCGGACCTCCGCGAAGACCTTCTCCAGCTGGCCCTGGAAGTCCTGGAGCGCCTGCTCGGCCTCTTCCAGCGTGATGTCGCCGCGACCGATGAGGGACTCGGTGTACAGCTTGCGCACCGAGCGCTTCTTGTCGATCAGGTCGTACATCAGCGGCTGCGTGAACGCCGGGTTGTCCGACTCGTTGTGACCGCGGCGGCGGTAGCAGATGAGGTCGATGACGACGTCCTTGTTGAACGCCTGGCGGAACTCGAAGGCGAGCCGCGCGACGCGGACCACGGCCTCCGGGTCGTCACCGTTCACGTGGAAGATCGGCGCCTCGATCATGCGGGCCACGTCGGTCGCGTACATCGACGAACGCGAGGACTCCGGGGCGGCGGTGAAGCCGACCTGGTTGTTGATCACGACGTGGACGGTGCCGCCGGTGCGGTAGCCGCGCAGCTGCGACATGTTCAGGGTCTCGGCGACGACACCCTGGCCGGCGAAGGCCGCGTCGCCGTGCAGGGCGACGGGCAGGACGGTGAAGTCCGTGCCGGCCTTGCCGATGACGTCCTGCTTGGCGCGGGCGACACCCTCCAGGACCGGGTCCACGGCCTCCAGGTGCGAGGGGTTGGCGACGAGCGAGACCTTGATCTGCTCCCCGTCCAGGCCCGTGAAGGTGCCCTCGGCGCCCAGGTGGTACTTGACGTCGCCGGAGCCGTGCATGGACTTCGGGTCGAGGTTGCCCTCGAACTCGCGGAAGATCTGCGCGTACGACTTGCCGACGATGTTCGCCAGGACGTTCAGGCGGCCGCGGTGGGCCATGCCGATGACGACCTCGTCGAGGCGGGCCTCGGCGGCCGAGTCGATGACGGCGTCGAGCAGCGGGATGACGGACTCGCCGCCCTCCAGCGAGAAGCGCTTCTGGCCGACGTACTTCGTCTGCAGGAAGGTCTCGAAGGCCTCCGCCGCGTTCAGGCGGCGCAGGATGCGCAGCTGCTCCTCGCGCTCCGGCTTGGAGTGCGCCCGCTCGATGCGGTCCTGGATCCAGCGGCGCTGCTTCGGGTCCTGGATGTGCATGAACTCGACGCCGGTGGTGCGGCAGTACGAGTCGCGCAGCACGCCGAGGATGTCGCGCAGCTTCATCATCGACTTGCCGGCGAAGCCGCCGACGGCGAACTCGCGCTCCAGGTCCCACAGGGTGAGGCCGTGCTCGGTGATGTCGAGGTCGGGGTGCTTGCGCTGCTTGTACTCCAGCGGGTCGGTGTCGGCCATGACGTGGCCGCGGACCCGGTAGGAGTGGATCAGCTCGAAGACGCGGGCGGCCTTCGTGACGTCGTCGTCGTGCGAGGCGTCGATGTCGCGCATCCAGCGGACCGGCTCGTACGGGATCCGCAGCGACTCGAAGACGCTGTCGTAGAAGCCGTTCTCGCCGAGCAGGAGGTTCGCGACGATCCGCAGGAACTCGCCGGAGGCCGCGCCCTGGATGACCCGGTGGTCGTAGGTCGAGGTCAGGGTCATGACCTTGGAGATGCCCAGCTTGTTCAGGGTGTCCTGCGAGGTGCCCTGGAACTCGGCGGGGTAGTCCATGGAGCCGACGCCCATGATGACCGACTGACCGGGCATCAGACGGGGCACGGAGTGGACGGTGCCCAGGCCGCCGGGGTTGGTCAGGGAGACCGTCACACCGGTGAAGTCGTCCATCGTCAGCTTGCCGACGCGGGCGCGGCGGACGATGTCCTCGTAGGCCTGCCAGAACTCGAAGAAGTTCAGGGTCTCGGCCTTCTTGATGCCGGCGACGACGAGCTGGCGGTCGCCGTTCGGCTTGACCAGGTCGATCGCGAGGCCGAAGTTCACGTGCTCCGGCTTGACCAGGGTCGGCTTGCCGTCCTTCTCCGCGAAGGAGTAGTTCATGGACGGCATGGCCTTGATGGCCTGCACCATCGCGTAGCCGATGAGGTGGGTGAAGGAGATCTTCCCACCGCGGGCGCGCTTGAGGTGGTTGTTGATGACGATGCGGTTGTCGAACAGCAGCTTCACCGGGACGGCGCGGACGGACGTGGCCGTCGGGACGTCGAGGGAGGCGTTCATGTTCTTGGCCACGGCGGCCGCGGGGCCGCGGAGCGTCACCAGCTCGGGGCCGCTGGGGGCCTCGGCGGCGGGCGCGGCCTTCTGGGCGGCTACGGCGGGAGCAGCGGCCGGAGCCGGGGCCTGAGGGGCGGGGGCGGCCGGTGCGGCGGCCTGGCCCTGGGAGGTGATCACAGCAGGGGCACCAGAGGGGGTGGCAGGAGCAGGGGAAGGAGCTGACACGGGTGTGGTCGCGGGGGAGGGCGCGGCAGGCGCCGCCCCCGTGGCGGCGTCGACGGCCTTCGGGATCCCGACGGGGGCGGTGGCGGCCTGTGCGGAGGCGCCATCCGTCGTCGCGGACTTCTCGGGACCATCGGCCTTCACCGGAGCGGCAGCGCCCCCCGGCTTGTAGTCGGCGAAGAAGTCCCACCAGGCCCGGTCGACCGAGTTCGGGTCCTGGAGGTACTGCTGATAGATCTCGTCGACGAGCCACTCATTCGCGCCGAAGCCTGAGGCAGGGGTCTTCCCGCCCTCTGCTGCGTCGGTCGTGGTGCTCGGGTTACTGGGGGACTGTGGCGACACGGCGGCAACCGCCCTCTTCCGCTTCACAAGGTATGGACAGCGGGAATAAAGGCTACGCCTCCCCGGCGGTGCAATGCAGGCCGGGCGGGACTTCCGTCGTGCAGGTCACACCGAACGGCGGGTTTCGTCACGTGGAATGGCGGGAAACAAGCGTGGTTCGGGTAGGGGGCAGCGAGGTTGCGACCCCCGCGGCCTCGCACCCCTGACGACCCCGGGCACGTGTGGCCGAGATCATGTCCTTCCCACTCGAACCCTACGTCAAGACAGCGCCGGCGAGCTGCCCGGAAGGGTGACAAGGATTCGGCAACCACGTGACGATTCGGCCACGCGGATGTCCCCTCCGTGCAGGCCGACGGCCCAGCGGGCGATCGCCAGCCCCAGCCCCGTGCCCCCGTCGCCGCCGCCCGCCGACCCCCGGTTGAACCGCTCGAAGACCCGGTGGCGCTCCGCCTCCGGAATCCCCGGACCCTCGTCCACGACCTCCAGGGCCAGGCTCCCGGGCGTGTCGCCGGCCCGCGCCCGCACCGTGACCCGGCCGTGCTCCGGACTGTGCTTCACCGCGTTGTCGATCAGGTTGGCCACCACCTGGTGCAGCCGCTCCGCGTCCGCGTACGCCGTCAGCTCCGGAGGGTGCACGTCCAGGTGAAGGTGCACGTCGTTGCGGGTGTGCCCACCCGAACCGGAAGACAGCCCCGGCCGCCCCGCGGCCGCCAGCCCCGACTCCTTCAGCACCCCCGACAGATACGGCCACACCTCGAAGCGGCGCGCCTTCAGCGGCACCACCCCGTTGTCCACCCGCGACAGGTCCAGCAGCGTCTCCACCAGCCGGCCCAGCCGCTCCGCCTGCTTCAGCATGGTCCGCATGGTCTCCGGATCGGCCTCCGAGACCCCGTCCACCACGTTCTCCAGCACCGCCCGCAGCGCCGCGATCGGAGTCCGCAGTTCATGCGAGACGTTCGCGACCAGCTCTCGACGGTGCCTGTCCTCGGCCTCCAGATCATCGGCCATCCGGTTGATCGTCGACGCCAGATCGCCCAGCTCGTCACGCCGCCCCGTGCCGCTCACCCGGCGCGTGTAGTCCCCGTGCGAGATCGCCCGGGCGACCGTGTTCATCTCGTCCAGCGGCGCCGTCAGACCGTGCGCCACGAACTGGGTGATCAGCATCGAGGCGATCACCGAGAAGACCGTGATGAACCGCAGCTCCGTGTCCGTGCGCAGGGCCACCATCAGCAGGCCGGTCGTGATGAACACCGAGACCACGACGAGCGTGCCGAGCTTCGTCTTGATCGAGAACGGCGAGTACGGGCGCGGCGCCCGGTCCGGCCACGGCCCGGACGACCCGGGAGGCACGCTCACGCCTGCGCCGGGGTCTCCAGGGCGTACCCGACGCCGTGGACCGTACGGATCCGCTCCGCGCCGATCTTCCGGCGCAGCGCCTTGATGTGGCTGTCGACCGTACGGGTGCCCGACGCGTCGGCCCAGTCCCACACCTCCGCCAGCAGCTGCTCCCGCGAGAGCACCGCCCGCGGGGTCCCCGCCAGGCACACCAGCAGGTCGAACTCGGTCGGCGTCAGGTGCACGTCCTCCGCCTGCACCCGCACCCGGCGCTGCGCGTGGTCGATCTCCAGGTCCCCCAGGCGCAGGGTCGCCCCGCGCGGGGCGGTCGCGGCCTGCGTGGCCCGCTCCACCCGGCGCAGCAGCACGTGGACCCGCGCGGCCAGCTCGCGCATGGAGAACGGCTTCGTCATGTAGTCGTCGGCCCCGACCCCGAGGCCGACCAGCATGTCCGTCTCGTCGTCCCGGGCGGTCAGCATGAGCACCGGCACCGGCCGCTGCGCCTGCACCCGCCGGCACACCTCCAGGCCGTCGAAGCCGGGCAGCATGACGTCCAGCACCAGCAGCTCCGGCAGCCAGCTCTCGGCCGCCGCGACGGCGGCAGGCCCGTCGTAGGCCGTCTGCACCTGGAAACCCTCGGCACGCAGCCGGGCCGAGATGGCGTCGGCGATGGTGCGGTCGTCCTCGACCACCAGCACGCGCCGCTGGGCACCTGGGGTGGCCGCGGCGCCGTTGTGGGTGGTGTGTGTCTGTTCCATGTCCCGCCCCTGATGATCCGCGTGATGGCTGGGGTGCAGCGTAGAGGAGGCTCCGGGCTGCGGCCATGGAGGGTTCGGACAGGACCCGGCAGCATACGGAATCAGAGATTCATCCTGGATTCACGGTGCGGCGTCGAATCCGGGCAGCGCGGCCAGCACCCGGGACAGGGCCGGCGGCAGCACCGTCTCGTCGGCCGACACCTCGAATCCGGCGTGCACGAAGGTGTACGTGAACCCGTCGTAGACCGGCGGATCGGCCGTGGCGGTACGGGGCAGCCGCGCGAAGTCCGCCTCACGGAGCGCGGTGCGCAGATCCTCCAGGCCGGCGGGGTCGAGGCGGCCCTTGCGCAGGTCCTTGTCCTGCTCGCCGACGAGGCTCCAGGAGCCGTCCCCGTTGACGACCAGGGTCCGGGTCCGGCCGGCGAAACCGCCGCTGCGGGTGACGCGCAGGAGGCGCTCGGTGGACGGGTTCACCGTCGGCCGCACCGTCGCCTGGGCGGACGGGTCCTGGGCGGACGGGGCAGGAGCGGACGGGTCCGGCTGCGCCGCGCTCGGGGGCGGGCTCGTGGGAGGCGCTGTGGGAGGAGCGCTGGGGCGCGCGGTCGTGGACAGCATGGCGCCCGCCGGCGCCGACCCGCCGTTGTCACATCCCGCCAGGGACACCGCGGCGAGCAGCACAGCCGCCGCGGCCCCGGGCGCTCGCATCGCTCGCACACCCACCTCCGCGGGTCACCGGTACCGCCCCCGAGTATGGAGGCCCCGACCCGCTACGGAAAGCACCCCGGAGGACGACATCCACCGCACGGCCCCCTGGCGCTGGCTCCCCCCGCTGCTCACCGTCCTCCTCCTCGGCCTCTGGGGGCTGGAGCGGGGTCCGGGCGGCGGCAGCATGTGGCGCGACGAATCGACGACCTGGCAGGTCGCGCACCGGCCGGCCGGCGCCCTCCGGGACCTGCTCGGACAGGTCGACGCGGTGCACGGGCTGTACTACGCCCTGATGCACCTCGTGTTCGGCCTGTGGGGGGACGGCGGGCTGTGGGCGTTGCGGCTGCCGTCCGTGGCGGGCACGGCCCTCGCCGCCGCCGGTGTGGCCGCGGTGGCGCACCGGCTCGCGGGGGAGCGGGCCGCACTGTGGGCGGGCGTCACCTACGCCCTCCTCCCGCCGGTGCAGATGTACGGGCAGGAGGGGCGCTCGTACGCCCTGGTCGCGGCGGCGGTGGCCTGGGCGACGTACCTGATGCTGCGGGAGCGCTGGGCCGCGTACGCGGCGGTGCTGCTGCTGGGCTGCTGGCTGCACGAGTTCGCCGTACTGGCACTGCTCGCCCACGGCTGCGCCGCCGGGCGCGTACGGGGCTGGCGGTGGGCGGCCGGCGCGGTGGCCGCGGGCCTGCTCCCGCTGGCGGTACTGAGCGCCGGCCAGGCGGAACGCCAGCTGGGCTGGCTGGGGCGGCCGGGGTGGGAGGACTGGGCGGCGTACGGGGGGGTGGTGGGGGTGGTCCTGCTGTTGGTGTGGGGTGGGGGTGGGGGTGGGGGTGGGGTGTTGGGGGCGGGGTCTGGGTCTGGGGCGGGGTCGGCGGAGCTGGTCCGGGTCGCGGTGCCCCTGGCGCTGCTGCCGCCGGGCCTGTTGATGGCCGTCTCGCTGGTCCACCCCTGGTACGTCGACCGGTACGTCCTCTACGCCCTGGGCGGGCTCGCCCTGCTGGCGGGGGCAGGGCTGGCCGGGGTGCGGGGGTGGGTGCCGTGGGTGCTGGTGGCCGTGCTGCTCGTTCCCCTGGGGGTGTGGTCGGCGTGGCTGCGGACCCCCGACAGCCGCAAGGACGACGTCCTGGCGGTGGCCGCGGCGGTACGGGAGAAGGCCCGGCCGGGGGACGCGGTCCTGTTCATGCCCTCGCGGAGACGGGAGTGGCTGCTGTCCTCGCCCGGGCTGTACGCGGGGCTGCGCGACGTCGCCCTGGCCGACACCCCGGCCACGTCGCACACCCTCCACGGCACGGAGCTCCCCCCGGACCGGGTCCGGGAGGCACTGCGGGCTTCCCCACGGGTGATAGCCCTGCTGGACCCGGAGGGCCAGCCCCTGGACCCGTACCCGACGGAGTCGGCGAAACGCGAAACCCTGTCGGCCGACTTCGCCCGCTGCTCGGTGACGGAGGTCAGGGGGGCCCGGGTGGCGGTGTATGCGAGACGGGGTGGTGGGTGTGGGTGAGGGGGGTGGGGGAGGGTCCGGGTTTCGGTGGGGCGGTCTCAGGGAGGGGTTGGGGTTTTCCCGTCAGTCTCATCGTCCTTCCGTGTCGGGCCGGCCTGTCAAGGGCGCTCCTTCGTCGCG
>NZ_JBEZWL010000143.1:0-18646 GCF_040648015.1 Streptomyces sp. NPDC029216
CGCGGCGGGGGCGGCGCCGGCCGCCCAGGCCAGCGCGGGCAGGAGCGTGGCGAGGGACGCGGTCGCGAGGGCGGCGGCCCGTGGGGGTGTCAGGAGTCGGGACATGCGGACCATGGGAGGCGGGGCGGGCGGACATCGCCAGGGGCGGGAACCGGTCGTTCGAGCATCGCTCAATGCCCTGTCGGCATGCCCTGCCGGCATGACTCCCCGCCCTCAGCGCGCCGGTTCGCGGACCGGCGCCTTGCGTCCGGCGTGCGCGATGAACGCGCGGGCCGCACGGCTCAGCGGGCGCCGGGCGTGCGCGATGCCCACCGGGCGCAGCAGGGGCGGGGAGAAGGAGCGGATCTCCGCCCTGGTGCCGAAGGCCCTGGAGACGACGTCCCGGTACCAGATGAGGGAGCCGCGCCCGTCCGTCACTCCCGTCACCCAGGCGAGCCGCTCGTCGACCTCCAGGGAGGGAACGGGGCGGACGCCCATGCAGCTGAACATGGCCTCCATCTCGGTACGGCGGCCCGTCCCCGGGGTGGGCAGCACCATCGGGAGCCCGTCGAGCATGCGCAGGGGCACGGGGTGGGGCAGCCGGGTGCCGATCGGGGAGATCAGCACCACCTCGCGCTCCTGGATGAAGTGCGAGGACAGCTCCTGGTCCACGGGCAGGTCGACGAGCGCCAGCTCGGCCCGGCCCTGGTTGAGTTCCTGGACGAGGGCCTCCCTGCTGTCGTGCTGCTGCACCTTGACCTCCGCGCCGGGGCGGCCCGCGGTGAAGCCGGCGACCAGATCGGTGGCGAGGTCGAGGGCGAGCGTGGGGGTGGTGACGAGGGTGAGGGCGGCCTGCGGGCCCTTGCCCTGGGGGGTCCCGATGTCGTCGATGGCCTCCACCGCGTTGAGCACGGTACGGGCCAGCCGGACGACCCGGGCCCCCTCCGGCGTGAGGTCCACCCCCCTTCCCCGCCGGGCCAGGAGTTCGACGCCCAGATCACGTTCCATGGCCTGGACCGCCCTCGACAGGGCGGACTGGGCGACGAAGACGGAGGCGGCCGCACCCGTGATGGACCGGCAGTCGGCGACGGCGACGAGGTAGCGGAGTTGCGCGAGGGTGGGGGTCATGACCGGACGGTAACCGCGCGAGCACGCACCCGTAAGAGCCGTTGGATGAACAACTGCCCGATTCTCAGAGCCCGTTCATGCCCGATGGGCGGCAACGCATGCCGGTGCGGCATGAGCCCGGGGGATTCCCGCAGCTCCCCGCGCACGCCGGGCCAGCCGGTCTGCGGGAAACGGTGCAGGTCAGGGGGCTGGTCCCGGTGTGCGGTCGCGTCCGCGCCCTGGCCGGCCCGCGCCACGACGGCGCGAAGCGGACTGTTCCGCATGGCTGTTGACAGTGCGCGGCACCCCTCGCACGATGCATCGCGGCGCCGGGACCGTTGACCCTCGTTCAAGCCCGGGTCCCGCCCCGCCTCATCGCAGCGTCATCGTACGACCCACCGCTCTCCCCCGTTCTTCCGCCCTGTATTGCGTCATGTCACACAGCACTGGAAGAGGAGCGCCCGTGACCCCTCCCCCGCAGTCCGCCGCCGCCCGCGATCTGGTCGTCGCGGTCAGTCCGTTCGAGGAACCGCACCCGCGGATCGTGACCGCCGCCGTACGCGCCGGGGCCCTGGGGCTGCTCGACCTCGGCCGGGATCCGGACGTCGCGCGGCACGCCTTCGAGGAGCTGGGGCGGCGGCTCGGCGGCGACGCCACCGCCGGAGGTGACGGCACGCGAAGTGGCGGCATGCCGAGTGGCGGCGGCCGGTACGGGGTTCGGGTGCCCGCGGGGTGCCCGACCGGGCCGGGGGAGCTGCCGCCCGCGGTGGACACCGTGCTGCTCGCCGGCCCCGCCGAACACACCCGGGAGCGGGTGGCCGCCTGGGCCGGGGCGGCCGGCCGGCCCCGGGTGTGGGCGGAGGTCACCGGTCCCGCGGAGGCCGCCGCGGCCGTGGCCGCCGGAGCCGAGGGGCTGGTCGCCAAGGGCCACGAAGCCGGCGGCCGGGTGGGCGGGGCCACCTCTTTCGTCCTCCTCCAGCAGCTGCTCGGGGATTCCGGGCCGGGGGTACCCGTGCGGGTCTGCGGGGGGATCGGGCCGCACACCGCTGCGGCGGCCGTGGCCGGCGGCGCCGCGGGGGTGCTGCTCGACGTACAGCTCGCCCTCACCGCGGAGTGCGAGGACGCCCTTCCCGCCGAAGTGGCGGCGGCGCTACGGGCCATGGACGGATCCGAGACCCGACTGCTGGACGGGCACCGGGTGTTCACCCGCCCCGACCTGACCCCGCCCGAGGGACCCGTGCCGGCGCTGCTCGGCGCCCGGGACCTGCGGGCGCAGCTGCTGCCCGTCGGGCAGGACGGGGCCTCGGCGGCCCGGCTTGCCTCCCGGCACCGGACCACCGGCGGGGTGGTCCGGGCCGTCCGTGCGGCCGTCACCGGGCACCTGGAGTCCGCCGTACGGGCCCGCCCGCTGGAGCGTCCGCTCACCGTCGCGCAGGGGCCCATGACCCGGGTCAGCGATCAG
Source organism: Streptomyces sp. NPDC029216 (assembly GCF_040648015.1). NCBI lineage: Bacteria > Bacillati > Actinomycetota > Actinomycetes > Kitasatosporales > Streptomycetaceae > Streptomyces > Streptomyces sp. NPDC029216. The sequence goes on from NZ_JBEZWL010000143.1 coordinate 2,549, forward strand.
GCCGCCTTCGCCGAGGCGGTCGCGGCCGCGGGCGGGCTCCCGTACCTCGCGCTCGCGGTGATGGAGGGCCCGGACGTCCGCCGGCTCCTCGCCGCGACCGCCGCACGGCTCGGGGACCGCCCGTGGGGCGTGGGCCTGCTCGGCTTCGCCCCCGAGGCGTTGCGGCGGGAGCAGCTGGCGGCCGTCACCGAGGCCCGCCCCCCGTACGCGATCATCGCCGGCGGGACCCCGGCGCAGGCGGCGCCACTGGAGGCGGCCGGGATCCGGACCCATCTCCACGTACCGTCGCCGGGGCTGCTGGAGCGGTATCTCGCCGAAGGGGCGCGGCGGTTCGTCTTCGAGGGGCTGGAGTGCGGCGGGCACGTGGGGCCGCGCGCCTCGTTCCCGCTGTGGGAGGAGCAGATCGAGCTGCTGCTGTCCTGCCCTGAACCGCGGGAGCTGGACGTGCTGTTCGCGGGCGGCATCCATGACGAGCGCTCCGCCGCCATGGCGGCGGCGGCCGCGGCGCCGCTGGCCGAGCGGGGGGCGCGGATCGGCGTCCTGATGGGCACCGCCTACCTGTTCACCCGGGAGGCCGTGGACTGCGGGGCCGTGCTGCCGGTCTTCCAGCGGGCGGCGGTGGAATGCGCGGAGACCGTCCTGCTGCACACCGCCCCCGGGCACGCCACGCGCTGCGCGGCCACCCCGTACACCGAGACCTTCGAGGCCGCGCGGCGAAGGCTATCGGAGGAGGGCGCCGCCCCGCGCGCGATGTGGGAGGAGCTGGAACGGCTCAACCTGGGCCGCCTGAGAATAGCGGCAAAGGGCCTACGCCGCCCGACCGTTGGTACGGCCGGGACGGACGACACGACCGGCACGGACGGAACAGCCGGGACGGCCGGGACAGCCAGGCCCGTCAGGCCGGACGGGACGGACGGCACGACCAGGCCGGCCAGGGCAGACGGAACGGCCGAGCCAGACGACACGACCAGGCCGGACGCCACAGCCAGGCCCTCCAGGGCGGACGCAACGAACGGGACGGACGGCACGACCAGGCCGGACGGCACGATCAGGCCGGCCAGGGCGGACGGGACGGCCGGGCCGGATGGCACAGTCAGGCCGGACGGCGGCCCGGCGGGCGGGACGGACCACGGCGCGGGAGCCGCAGGGGACGGCCGCGTGCACGGCGCGGCTGGAGGCGCGGTCGACGGCGGGGCGGGACGCACGACCGACAGCGCAGCGGGAGGGTCGGCGGACGGCGTAGCGTTTCGGGCGGCCAGGCCCGTCCCCGGTGGCGGGCCGGGGCCGAACGCCGCGTCGGAACCTGCGGTCGCACCGGAACCGGCCGGTGGGTCGGATCGCTCCGGTGGGTCGCACCGTTCCGCTGGGTCGGAGCGTGCCGGTGGGTCGCCCCGCGCCAACGGTTCGCACCGTGCCGATGGTGGGTCGGGCCGGGCCCAGGCGCCCGACCCCGCCCTCGGGCTGAGCCCCAACAATGGGCCGGACGCCGCAGGCGGGCCGGGCCTCGGCGCCGTGTCCGGGCTGGCCGGGGCGGCGGGCGGTGCCGGCGGGCCCGGTTCACCCCTCGGGCCGGGCCCCGTCGAGGGGGCCGAGCCCGCCGACACTCCGGAGGCCGGGGGTGGGGCAGCCGGCTACGGCGGGTCGGGCGCGGCCGGTCCCGGCGCGCTGGAGGCCGTGGACGAGGAACAGCAGTACGCGGAGGGGCTGTTCATGCTCGGGCAGGCCGCCACGCTGCGGTCCGCCACCACCACCGTCGCGCGGCTGCACGCCCAGGTGACCGAAGGGGCGACCCGGTTCCTGGAGCGGCGGGCCCGGGAGCTGACCGCACCCGGGGCGGGGCCCCGGACGGAGCCGGCCGGGGCCGGACCGCTGGACGTCGCCGTCGTCGGCATGGCCTGCGCCTACCCGGGCTCCCCCGACCTCGCCGCCTACTGGGCGCGGATCCTGGACGGCACGGACGCGGTCACCGAGGTGCCGGCCGAGCGCTGGGACCCGGCCCTCTACTACGACCCCGACCCCGCGCGGGCCGGCGAGCGCACCCCCTCCCGCTGGGGCGGATTCCTCGGCCCGGTGCCCTTCGACGCCCTCGCGCACGGCATCCCGCCCACCGCCCTGGCCGGGATCGAGCCGGTCCAGCTGCTGGCCCTGGAGATCTCCGCGCGGGCCCTCGCCGACGCCGGCTACGGCAAGGAGCGGGAGTTCGACCGGTCCCGTACGGGGGTGGTCTTCGGCGCCGAGGCCGGTACCGAGCTGGCCGGCGCGTACGGGCTGAGGGCGCTGCTGCCCTCCTACCTGGGCTCGGTCCCCGCCGGGCTGGACGAGCAACTGCCCCGGCTCACCGAGGACTCCTTCCCCGGCGTCCTCGCCAACGTCATCGCTGGCCGGGTCGCCAACCGGCTCGACCTCGGCGGCGCGAACTGCACCGTCGACGCCGCCTGCGCGTCCTCCCTCGCCGCCCTGGACCTCGCCTGCCGCCAACTGCGCGACGAGGACTGCGACATGGTGCTGTGCGGGGGCGCCGACGTGCACAACGGGATCAACGACTACCTGATGTTCTCCTCGGTCCGGGCCCTCTCCCCCGGCGGCCGCTGCCGTCCCTTCGACGCGGCCGCCGACGGGATCGCGCTCGGCGAGGGGGTCGGCGTCCTGGTGCTCAAGCGGCTCGCGGACGCCGAACGGGACGGCGACCGGGTGTACGCGGTGGTCAAGGCGGTCGGGGCGGCCAGCGACGGCCGGTCGCTGGGCCTGACGGCCCCCCGGCCGGAAGGGCAGCGCCGGGCCCTGGACCGGGCCTACGCCCGGGCCGGGATCAGCCCGGCCGAGGTGGGGCTGGTGGAGGCGCACGGCACCGGCACGGTGGTCGGCGACAGCACCGAACTGGCCGTGCTGACCGAGCTGTTCACCGATGCCGGGGCCGCGCCCGGATCCTGTGCGCTGGGCTCGGTGAAGTCGCAGCTGGGGCACACCAAGTGCGCGGCCGGGCTGGCCGGGCTGATCAAGGCGGCCCGGGCGGTCCACTCGGGCGTGCGGCCGCCCACCCTGCACATCGACGCGCCGAACCCGGCCTGGCGGGAGGCGGACAGCCCGTTCTTCTTCGACGCGGAGGCCCGGCCCTGGGCGGTGCCCCCGGAGCGGCGGATCGCCGGAGTGAGCGCCTTCGGCTTCGGCGGCACCAACTACCATGCCGTGCTGGCCGGTTACTCCGGGGCCGAGGAGCCGGCGCACGGTCGGGAGGAGTGGCCGGCCGAGCTGTTCTGCTTCCGCGGCGAGGACCGGCGGGCGGCGGGCCGGGCGATGGCGCGGCTCGCGGCCCGGCTGGAGGAGAACGACGCGGCCGGGCGGCCCTGGGCCCTGCGGGACCTCGCGGCGGAGGCCGCAGCGTCGGGCCGGGGCCCGGTCCGGGTGGCGGTCGTGGCCGCCGATCCGGCGGAGCTCGCGGTCCGGCTGGAGCGGGCCCGGGCGTTCGCTCCCGGCGCGGGGGTCCACGTACGGGAGGAGTCGGCGGACCCGGGCCGGGTGGCGTTCCTCTTCCCCGGGCAGGGCAGTCAACGGCCGGGCATGCTCGGCGAGTTGTTCACGGCGTTCCCGGCGCTGCGCGGACTGCTGGACGGGGCGCCGCCGGACGTGGTGTCGGCGGTGTTCCCGCCGGCGGCCTTCAGCGCCGAGGGGCGGGCGGCCCGGCGGGCGGCCGTCACCGACACCCGGGTGGCGCAGCCGGCCCTGGGCCTGGCCGGGGCGGCGGCCCATCTGCTGCTCGGGCGGCTCGGGGTGCGGCCGGACTGCGTGGCCGGGCATTCGTACGGGGAGCTCACCGCACTGTGGGCGGCCGGGGTGTACGGCATGCCGGAGCTGCTGCGGCTGAGCGCGCGCCGGGCCGAGGCGATCCTGGCGGCCGCCGGGGCCGATCCGGGGTCGATGGCGGCGGTGTCGGCGGCGGTGGAGGAAGTACGGGACATCGCCGCGCGTGCCGGATGCGTGGTGGCGAACCACAACGCGCCCCGGCAGTGCGTGATCTCGGGTCCGGGCGCGGCGGTGACGGAGGCGGTGTCCGCGCTGCGGGCGGCGGGGCTGTCGGCGGAGCCGATCCCGGTGGCCTGCGCGTTCCACAGCGAGGTGGTGGCCGGGGCCGCCGGGGCGCTGGCGGCCGAGCTGGCGGGTACGGAGCTGGGCGCGGCGGCCGTACCGGTGTGGTCGAACACCACGGCCGGGCCGTATCCGGCCGGGGCCGATGCCGTACGGGGTCTGCTGGCGCGGCAGGTCGCGGAGCCGGTCCGGTTCGTGGAGCAGGTGGAGGCCATGTACGCGGACGGGGTGCGGACCTTCGTGGAGGCGGGGCCCGGACGGGTGCTCTCCGGGTTGGTCGGGCGGATCCTGCGGGACCGGCCGCACACGGTGGTCCCGCTGGACGTGCCGGGTGAGCACGGCCTGTTCCGGCTGGTGACGGCCCTGGCGGAACTGGTGGCGGCGGGCGTGCCGGTGGAGCCGGAGGCCCTGTTCCGGGGCCGGACCCGCCGCCTGCCGGAGCGCGCGCCGAACCGTCCGGGCTGGCTGGTGGACGGCCACCTGGTCCGCACCGCCGCCGGCGACCCGGTCCCCGGCGGACTCCGCCCGGCCCGACGGGTGCCCCTACCGTGGCCGGCGACCGACACCGACACCCCGCCAGGACCCGCCTGGGCCGCCCACCCCACGCCCCGGCCCGAACCCGGGGCTCCGTGGGCCATCCCCCGAACGACCCCGACCAGGGCCGGAGTTGCACCGGGCAGCCCCGGGGCCGCTGCGGCCGGTCCGAGCGCGGCGCTCCCTGAACCCGGGACTCCGTGGGCCGCTGCGGCCCTGCCCGGGGCCGCGACCTCCTGGGCACACGCCCGAATGACGGCGCGGACCACCGCGGCCGACCAGAACACGGCACAGCCCGAGCCCGGGTCTCCCTGGACGGCCCCCGGAACCACACCAGCCGAAGCCGCGGCTTCCCCCGCCGGCCCGACTGCACCCCAGCCCGGAGCCGCAACCTCCTGGGCGCACGCCCGAATGACGGCCCCTGGGACCACCGCGGCCGACCAGAACACGGCACCGCCCCAGGCCGGGGGTTGGCCGACGGAATCCCGGACGGTGCCGGCCTGGGCCGGAGCTGCCGGGGTCGCCCAGAGCGCGGGGCGGCCCGAGCCCGGGGCTGCGGGGGCCGGCATCTCGTGGGTCGGCGCCCGGGAAATGGCAGTGCTGGAGTACCTGCGCGGGAGCCGCGAACTGGTCGCTGCGCAGCGGGAGGTGCTGCTGGGATACCTGGGGGCGGGCACGTCCGCCGCCTCCGGGCCGGGCGGGGCGCGCGAGGCCGTCGAGGTCCCGTCGGCCGCCTTCGGCGCGGGGTGGATACCGGCGACCGGGCCGAACGGCTGGGCGCAGGCCGAGGCCGCAGCGGCGGTGCCGTCGGCCCCCGGGGCCGGATGGGTCCCGGCCACCGGGCCGATTCCCAGGCCGGAGGCTGCACCGTGGACGGAACCCACCGGCTCCGGTAGCGGATGGGCACCGGCAACCGGTCCTGGCGGCGGAGCACCCACGGGGCCAGCCCCCTGGGCGACCCCGACGGGCTCCAACGCTGGATGGGCACCCGCAACCGGCCCGGACAACGGCGCACGCACGGGGGCAGCACCGTGGACGGACCCGGCCGGCTGGGTCAACGGATGGGCGCCGACGACCGGTCCCGATGGCGGGGCACACCCGGGAGCAGCCCCCTGGGCGGGCCCGACGGGCTCCAGCTGGGCGCCCGCGATCGGCCCGGACGGCGGCGCGCCCGGGATTCCCGGCGGGGTGTGGGCGTCGTTCGCCGGGGCTGATGGTGGGGCGGCGGTGGACGAGGCGCCGTGGGCCGGGGTCGGCGGCGCGGTCGGGTCGGGCGGGCCCGGTGGCGGGGGGCCTCGTACGGCCGAGGAGGTCATGGAGGCCGTGCTGGAGATCGTCCAGACGCGGACCGGCTATCCCCCGGACATGCTCGACCCCGGGCTGGACCTGGAGGCGGACCTGTCCATCGACTCCATCAAGCGGGTGGAGATCATCGGCGCCCTCGCGGACCGCATCGGTCTCCCCCGGGACACCGGTGGCTCCGACGGGTCCGCGGTGGAGGAGCTGTCCCGGATCAAGACCCTGCGCGGGATCGTGGACTGGGTCGTCACGCACACGGCCGGCCCTGAGCCGGGTCCCGAGCCGGGCCGGTCTCCGAACGCCGATACGGCAGCGCCGCCCGTTCTGGGTTCACCGACGGGCGGGCCCGGGTCCCCGGACCCCATCGCGGCTGCGGTCACCGCCTCGGCCCCGGCCGGGGCCGGAACCCAGGTCACTGCTCCGGTCGCGGGCCTCGCCCAGGCCCAGGCCCCTTCCCCCGCACCGGCTTCGCCGTCGGCCGGGGTGCTGACTCCGGGGCCGGTCACCGCCGGGAGTCCGGCTGACGCCACGGCTTCGCTCGCGGATGCGGCATCGGCCTCGGGAACGGGAGCGGTTCCGTACTCCGTGCAGGCGGCTGCCGGCTCCACGGTGCCGAGCCCGGTACCGGCCCCGGTGCCCGCCACCGGCACGGCCGAGGTCGCGGCCCCCGGGGCCGTGCGCGGCGGCGGGGTCGTCGCGGACCGCGGGGCGGTGGTGCGGATGCGGGTCGACCCGGTGCCCGTCGAGGCGGCCGGCGGGGAGCCGGAGCGGCTGCGCGGGCTGCGGGTCGGGGTCGTCGACGACGGGCAAGGGGTTGCCGGTTCCGTCGTCGGGGTGTTGCGGGAGCAGGGGGTCGAGGCCGGGGTCCTCGCGGGCGTCGACGCCGGGTGGGACGGGGTCGTCGACCTCTCCGCGCTGCGGGCCGGGGGCGAGCCGGTGCTGCCCGGGGCCTTCGGCGGGCTGCGGCGGGCGCTGGTCGGCGGGACCGGGCGCGTCCTGCTCGTCGGCGTGCCCGGCACGGGCGGCGCCGGTCTGCACGGGTTCGCCCGCAGTGCCGCCCTGGAGTTCCCCGGCACGCTGATCCGTGCCGTCGAGGTCCACCCCAAGGAGGAGCCCGCGCGGATCGCCGCCCACGTGCTCGCCGAGCTGGGCTGCGCGCCGGGCGACGGCGGGCCCGCCTCCGTCGGGTACGCCCTGGACGGCACCCGGTACGTGCGCGGGCCGGTGCCCGCTCCGCTGTACGCGGCCGGCGAGTCCGCCCTCCCCGGCCCGGAGTCGGTGGTGCTGCTCACCGGCGGCGCCCGCGGGATCACCGCCCGGACGGCCCTCGCGCTGGCCCGCGCCACCGGATGCCACATCGAGCTGATCGGCCGTACGCCCGAACCCCCGCCCACCCCCGACGAGTTCGGCCAGGCCCACGACCGGGTCGCGCTGCGCGCCGCGCTGATCGCCTCGGGGCTGCGCACCCCCGCCGAGATCGAGGCGGCCGCCTCGCGGATCCTCGCCGAACGCGAGGTGCGCGGCACCCTGGCCGCCCTCGCCGGCGCGGCGGCCTCCGTCCGCTACCACCGCGCCGACGTCACGGACGAGGAGGCCGTACGGGCCGTCGTGGCCGGGATACGGGCCCGGCACGGCCGGCTCGACGGGATCGTGCACGGCGCGGGCCTCCTGCGGGACGGGCTGCTGCGCGACAAGCGGACGGAGGACTTCGCGGAGGTGTTCGCCGCCAAGGTGGCCGGCGCCCGCCACCTGGCCGCCGCGGCCGCCGAGCACGGCCCCTGCCCCGCGCCCCGGTTCCTGGCCCTGTTCGGGAGCGTCGCCGGGGTGTACGGCAACCGCGGCCAGAGCGACTACGCCGCCGCCAACGACGCCCTCGACGGCCTCGCGCACGCCTGGGCCCAGTCCTTCCCCGGGCGGGTGCTGTCCGTCGACTGGGGTCCGTGGGCGGCCGAGGCGGGCGGAATGGTCACCCCCGAGCTGGCGCGCGCGTACGCCGGGCGCGGCATCCCGCTCATCGGCCCGGACGACGGGACCACCGCGTTCCTCGACGAACTGGCGTACGGGAGCGAGGTGCAGGTGGTCCTGATGGCGGCGCAGGCAGAGGCACAGGCGCAGGCGCAGGCACAGGCTCCGGCAGAGGGGCCGGCGGAGGGGCGGGGCGATGAGTGAGCGGGAGCGACAGCGGCAGGGGCGGCGGCGCGGCCCCCGGCCGTCCGACGCGGCGATCGTCGGGATGGGCGCGGTGTTCCCGGGGGCCGCGGACCTGGCCGCGTACCGGCGCAACCTGTTCTCCGGCGCGGACTGCATCGGTGACGTCCCCCCGCAGCGCTGGGACCCCGAGGTGTACTACCACCCGGACGGCGCCGCCGGTCCCGTGGCCGGCGACCGGTTCTACTGCCGGCGCGGCGGGTTCGTCGACGGGCTGGCCGCCTTCGACCCGACCCGGTTCGGGATCATGCCGGCGGCCGTCGAGGGGGCGGAGCCGGACCAGATGCTGGCCCTGCAGGCGACGGCCGAGGCCGTCGCGGACGCGGGCGGCGAGGGGCGGCTGCCGGCCGACCGGTCCCGGATCGGGGTGGTGCTGGGGCGCGGCGGGTTCATGGGCGTGGCGACGGCCCGGCTCGACCAACGGGTGCGTACGGCCCACCAGGTGGCGCAGACCCTGCGGGAGCTGGCGCCGGAGCTCGGGGAGCGGCGGATCGCCGAGGTGCGGGCGGCGTTCCAGGACGCGCTGGGCCCGGAGCGGCCCGACGCGTCGATCGGCCTGGTGCCGAGCTTCACCGCGGCGCGGACCGCGAACCGGATGGACTTCCGCGGCCCCGCCTACACCCTGGACGCGGCCTGCGCCTCCTCGCTGCTGGCCGTGGACCAGGCGGTGGGGCTGCTGGCCGCGGGGCGCTGCGACGTGGTGGTGGCGGGGGCGGTGCACCACTGCCACATCGCCACCCTGTGGAGCGTGTTCACGCAGCTGCGGGCGCTGAGCCCGAGCGAGCGGATCCGTCCCTTCGACCGGCGGGCCGACGGGACGCTGCTGTCCGAGGGGACGGGGGTGGTGCTCCTGAAGCGGCTGGCGGACGCGCGGCGGGACGGCGACCGCGTGTACGCGGTGGTCCGCGGGACGGGGGTGGACGGGGACGGCCGCGCGGCGAGCCTGATGAGCCCGCTGGTGGCGGGGCAGGTACGGGCGCTGGAGCGGGCCTGGCGGGAGGCCGGCCTGGACCCCCGGGAGCCGGGCGCGCTGGGGCTGCTGGAGGCGCACGGCACGGGCACCCCGGTGGGCGATGCGGCCGAACTGGACACCCTGGCACGGGTGTTCGGCCCGCCCAGGCCTGGCGAAGGGCCCGGGATCGGCTTCGGGTCGGTCAAGTCGATGCTCGGCCACACCATGCAGGCCTCCGGCATGGCCGGGCTGATCAAGGCCGCGCTGGCGGTGCACGAGGGGGTGCTGCCGCCGACGCTGCACCTGGAGGAGCCGCACCCGGACCTGGCCCGGACCCGGATGCGGCCGGTGACGGCCGCGGAGCCCTGGGAGCGGGGGGCCACGCCGCGCCGGGCCGGGGTGAACGCCTTCGGATTCGGCGGGATCAACGCGCACGTGGTGCTGGAGGAGGCTCCGGCGGCCGATCGTCCGGCGGTGCTTCCGGTGCGCAGGTTCCTGCCGTCGGCGGGGCCGGCCGCGCCGGTGGGAACGCCGGGCGCGCCCGGCGGCGTACTGCTGCTGGCGGCGGAGAGCCCGGCCGGGCTGTCGGCGCTGCTGGCTGCGGACGCGCCGGTGTCGGGTGGTGAAGGGCCGTGCCGGCTCGCGGTGTTCGGGCCGACGCCGCAGCGACTCGCGCTGGCCGCGAAGGCGGTCGCCCGGGGGCGGGCCTGGCGGGGGCGCGGGGACGTGTGGTTCACCCCGGAGCCGCTGGGCGGGCGGGTGGCGTTCCTGTTCCCCGGCCTGGAGCCGGAGTTCGCGCCGGTGCTGGACGACGTGGCGGACCGGCTGGGATTCCCGCGGCCGCGGCTCGGCCGGGGCGACGGGCTCGTCGAACGGGCCCTGGACGCCGTCGCGACGGGCCGGTTCCTCGCCCGGGTGCTGCCGGCCCTCGGTATCGAGGCCGATGTGCTGGCGGGCCACAGCCTGGGCGAGTGGGCGGCGATGGTGGCCGCCGGGCTGTACCCGCAGGAGGCCGCCGACACCTTCCTCGACTCGCTGCGGCCCGGTTCGCTGAGGGTCCCCGACCTCGTGTACGCGGCGCTGGGCTGCGGTGCGGAGCGGGCGCGGGCGGCGCTGCACGGGCTGGAGCGGGTGGTCGTCAGCCACGACAACTGCCCGCACCAGTCGGTGATCTGCGGTGAGCCGGACCAAGTGGCCGCGGCGGTCGGACGGTTGCGCGGCGAGGGGGTGCTCGGGCAGGAACTGCCGTTCCGTTCGGGGTTCCACACGCCGATGTGGGAGCCGTACCTCGGGCAGGTCCGTGCGGCCTTCGCCCGGCTGCCGCTGCGGGCGGGTTCGGTGCCGGTCTGGTCGGCGACCACGTGCGCGCCGTTCCCGTCCGGGGAGCGGGAGGTACGGGAGCTGGTGGTCCGCCACCTGCTGGAGCCGGTCCGCTTCCGCGAGCTGACGCTGCGCCTGTACGAGGAGGAGGGCGTGCGGAGCTTCGTCACGCTGGGCCCGGGCAGCCTGCCGGGCTTCGCCGAGGACACCCTGCGCGACCGCCCCCACCTCTCGGTGCCCTGCTCCTCCCCACGCCTCCAGGGCCTGGCCTCCCTGAGCCGAGCGTGCGCGGCACTCTGGGCGGAGGGTCACGCCCCGCGCTGGGAGCTGCTGCTCCCCTCGGGCGGGTCGTCGGGGACGGCGCCCGGGCCCTCGTCCGCCATTCCGTCCGAGGCCGGCCCCGGGCCTACGCCGGCCGCTCCGGCCGAGACGGGCCCCGGGCCTACACCCGCCGGTGCGGCCGAAGCAGGCCCCGGGCCTACACCCGGCGGTGCAGCCGAGGCGGGCCCCGGGCCCACGCCCGACGCTCCGGCCCAGCCGATCCCCACGCCTACACCCGCCGGTGCGGCCGAAGCAGGCCCCGGATCCACACCCGGCGGTGCGGCAGGGACGGGGAACGCGCGTCCGGCGCCCTCCGCCACGCGGCCCGCGGCCGCCACCCGGACGGCCTCCCGGGGGCGGGCCGTTCCGCTGGACCTCGGTTCGCCGCTCGTCCGGCTGGGCGAGACGGCCCGGGCCAAGCTCGGCGGGCTCCTGTCCACGGCACCGGCTCCGATGGCACCGGCCCTCCCGGGGGCGGCCGTGCCGGGACCGGCCCTCCCAGGGGCGCCCGTCCCGAGGGCGGCCGTCCCGGGGGCCCTCCCGGGGGCGGCCGTGCCGGGGGCGGCCGTACCGGGACCGGCCCTCCCAGGGGCAGCCGTCCCAGGGGCAGCCGTCCCGAGGGCGGCCATCCCGGGGGCGGCCGCGCAGGAGGCTCCGGCGGGTACCCGGCCGGTGCTGTTGTCCGCCCTCGACGCGGTCCTCGACGACACCCGCTCAGCCGCACGGAGCGTCACCGGGGCATGGGCCGCCGGCGGTTCCGCCCCGGCGCCCAGCGGTCCGGTCCCGAGGCCCTCCGGCTCCGTCCCACAGCCGGCCGGATCCGTCCCGGGGCCCAGCAGTCCCAGCCTGGGGCCCGCCGGGCCTCTCCCGACGCCGACCCAAACCGGCCCGTGGCCCGACCGATTCGCCCCGGAACCCTCCGGGTCCGCCCCCAGGCCCGCCGGCTCCTTCCCGGGGCCCGCCGGGTCCACTCAAGGGCCCGCCCGGTCCGCCCAGGGGCCAGCCAGCACCGACCCACGACCCGCCAGGCCCGTCCAAGGGCCCACCGGCACCGCCCCGGCGCCCGCCGGCTCCACCCCGAGGCCCGCCGGGCCTCTCCCGACGCCGGCCCAAACCGGCCCGTGGCCCGACCGATTCGCCCCGGAACCCTCCGGGTCCGCCCCGAGGCACACCGGCTCCGCCCCCAGGCCCGCCGACCCCGCCCCGGCGTCCAGACATCCCGGCCCGGGCCCCGCCGGATCCGGCTCGGGGCCCGGCGGGCTCCTGCCGCAGGCCGGGACCGGTGCTCGGGCGGGGTCGGGGGGCGGTGCGGGAAGGGCCACGGGGAGGGGCGTCCTGCGGCTTTCGCTGGCCGCGCTGCCCTACGTGCGCGACCACTGCGTGTACCTGCAGCCCGACGGGTGGCCCGAGGACTCCGACCGGTTCCCGGTCGTGCCCATGACCACCATGCTGGAGCTGGCGGCCGACGCCGCCCGCCGGTACGCGCCCCGCGGTGCGCCCGTCACCGGGTTCGAGGACGTGCGGGCCCTGCGCTGGCTGCCCGTGGAACCGGCCCTCGACGTCGAGGTCGTGGTCCGGGCCGAGGGGCCCGGCAGGATCCGGGTGGGGATCGGGGAGTACGCCTCGGCCGTCGTCCTGTGCGGCGGCCGGTATGAGGGGCCGCCCGCCCCCGACACCACCCCCCTGCGGGACCCCGGCCCCGCCCCCGTCAGCGCGGCCGCGCTCTACCGCGACCGGTGGATGTTCCACGGCCCGCGCTTCGCCGCCGTGCACGAGGTGCGCACCGTCGCCGAGGACGGCATCGAGGGGGTCGTACGGGCGCTCCCCGACCCGGGGGCCCTGCTCGACGCCGCGGGCCAGCTGTTCGGGCACTGGATGCAGCTGCGGCTCCCGGTGGACCGGCTGGTGTTCCCCGCCACCGTGGACCGCATCCGGTTCTACGGGCCGCCCCCGGCCCTCGGGGAGCTGCTCCGCACCACCGCCCGCGTCCGCGAGGTCCGCGACGTGACCGTGCGCGGGGACATCGAGCTGTGCCGGGCCGGCGGCACGGTGTGGGCCCGGGTCGAGGGGTGGACGTACCGCCGGTTCGGCGCCGACGAGCGGGTCTGGCCGATGAAGTTCACCCCGGAGGTCTGCGGCATCGGCGAGCCCCAGCCGGGCGGCTGGTGCCTGGCGCGGCGGCGCTGGAGCGACCCCGCCTCGCAGGAGCTGGTGATGCGCCGCTATCTGGGCGCCGCCGAACGGGAGGCGTACGGGCGGCTGTCGCCGCGTGCCCGGGCGCCCTGGCTGCTGGGCCGGATCGCGGCCAAGGACGCGCTGCGCCAGGTCCTGTGGGACGGCGGCGCCGGGCCGGTGTTCCCGGCGGAGGTGCCCGTCGGCAACGACGCCGCGGGCCGTCCGCTGGCGCTGGGCCCGCTCACCCGCGGCTTCCGGCTGACGATCGCCCACAAGGACCGGATCGCGGTCGCCCTCGCCGGCCCCGGCGGGCGGGCGGTCGGGATCGACGTGGAGACCGTGACCGCCGACCCGGACGCGCTGGTCCGGATCGCGCTGGGGCCGGGCGAACTCCGCCTGGCCGAGGGCCTGGCCGCCGCCGGGGGCACGGGCCTGCCGGCCGCGCTCACCGCCCTGTGGTGCGCCAAGGAGGCCGCGGCCAAGGCGGAGGGCGGCGGGCTCGGAGGCAGGCCCCGGGAGTGGCGGGTGTCCGGGGACCCGGACGGCGACGGCCTGCTGGTGCGCTCGCCCGCGGGGCGCCCGTACCCGGTCCGCACCACCCTGCTCGGCTCGGCGCCGCTCGACCACGTCGTCGCCTGGACCGGCCGCGGCACGGCGGCCGGCGCCCCCTTCGACCTCACGGAGACACACCATGGCATCTGACATCCTCGCCGAGATCACCGGCATGCTGGTGGAGATCGTCGGCGACGAGTACCTGCTCGCGGACGAGGTGACGATGAGGACGACCTTCAACGAGGACCTCGCCCTGGAGAGCGTCGAGTTCGTCGCCCTCGCCGAGGCGCTGCACCACCGTTACGGCGCGGAGGTGGACCTGATGGGCTTCCTGGCGGAGAAGGACATGGAGGCCATCCTCGCCATGTCGGTGGGTGAACTCGTCACCCACATCGGGCGGATCACGCACCACTCGCTCGCCCGGACCCCGGCCACCCCCTCGTCCCCGCCCGGGAACCCGTCCCCGAACCCTTCATCGTCCCCGAACTTCTCCCCGTCCCCGGACTCTTCCCCGTCGTCGCCCGCGGCCCCGTCCGTCGCGGCCGGCTGAGGCCGCCGTGTCCTTCGTCCGCGCGGGTTCCCTGCGCTTCCACGTCCAGCGGCTCCAGGCCCCCGCCCCGGCGGATCCCGACGCACCCCTGGTGGTGTTCCTCCACGGGCTCGTCGTCGACAACCTGTCCTCCTTCTACTGCCCCCTGGCCCTGCCCGCCGCCCGCGCCGGGCACGAGGTCCTCCTCTACGACCTGCGCGGCCACGGCCGAACCGAGCGCCCGGCCTCCGGCTACGACAGCCGCACCGCCGTCCGGGACCTCCTCGGGCTGCTCGAAGCGCTCGGCCCCGGCCGGCGCCCGGTCCACCTGGTCGGCAACAGCTACGGCGGCACCCTCGCCCTCCACGCCGCCCTGGCCCGGCCCGATCTGGTGACGGGACTCACCCTCCTCGAACCCCCGCTCAGCGGGGCGTGGGTGGAGAACATGCTGGACACCCTGTCGGCCGCCGCGCTCAGCCTGGAGGACAGCCCGGTACCGGCGGAGCTGCTCGGGCTGCGCCTGCGCAAGGCCGCCCGTCTCACGGCCATCGCCGACGAGCTGCTCAACCGCACCACCCTGATCGACGACATCGCCGGGAGCCGTACCTTCACCCCGGCCGACTACGCCCGTCTGCACTGCCCGGTCCTGGTGGTGTGCGGCGAGTACTCCGAACTGGTGGCGGGTGCACGGGAATTGGTCCGCCATGCGGCGCGCGCCCGGCTGCGGGTACTGCCGGGGTTGGGGCACGACGTGCTCAAGGAGACCAGCGGGGCGCTGCGGGGTTCCGTGCTGGCCCATCTCGGAGCGACGGCGGCCGTGCGGCCGCGGGCGGGGGCGCTGGTCCCATGAGGGTGCTCTTCACGGTCCCGCCGCTGGCGGGGCACGTCAATCCGACGGTCGCCGTCGGGGCCGAACTGGTCTCCCGCGGGCACGAGGTGGCCTGGACCGGGCCCGCCCCGGCGCTGGTCCGGCTGCTGCCGGCGTGGGCCCGGATCCTGCCGGCCGGGGAGGAGACCCCGGGCGGCGGTGCGGCGGGCGGCTATGCGGCGCTGCACGACCGGTGGCGCGATCTGCGCGGGGTCGCGGCGCTGCGGTTCCTGTGGGAGGAGGCCCTGGTGCCGCTGGCCAGGGCGATGGTGCCGGGGGTGACGCTGGCCGTCCGGGAGTTCGCGCCGGACGTCATGGTCTGCGACCAGCAGGCCCTGGCGGGGCCGCTGGTCGCGCGGCGGCTCGGCGTGCCGTGGGCGACGTCGGCGACCACCTCGGCCGAACTCACCCGCCCCTTCGCGGACTTCCCGAAGGTCGGCGAGTGGGTGGACGAGCGGATCGCGGGCCTGCTCGCGGAGTTCGGGGACGGTGGCGGGGGCTGGGACCCGCGCTTCTCCGAGCTCCTGGTGCTGGTCTTCTCGACGCCCGAACTGGTGGGCGTGGAGGGGGGTTTCGGGCCGCACCACGCCTTCGTCGGCCCGGCGTTCGGGGCCCGTCCGGCCGTCCCGGGATTCCCCTGGCAGCGGCTGGACCCGGACCGGCTGCGGGTGCTGGTGTCGCTGGGCACCCTCAACCAGGAGGCCGGCGCCCGCTTCTACCGGGCCGTGCTCGGTGCGGCGGGGCAACTCACCCCGCGGGTCCAGCTGGTACTGGCGGCGCCGGCCGCGCTGGTGGGGGACGTGCCCGGGCACGTGCTGCTCCAGGAGCGGGTCCCGCAGCTGGAGTTGCTGCCGCACCTGGACGCGGTGGTCTGCCACGGCGGCCACAACACCGTCTGCGAGGCCCTGGCGTACGGGCTGCCGCTGGTGGTCGCGCCGATCCGCGACGACCAGCCGATCGTGGCCCGGCAGGTCGCCCTGGCCGGGGCCGGGGTCCGGCTGCGGTTCGCCCGGACCGGGGCCGGGGAACTGCGGGACGCGCTCACGGCCGTGCTGGACCGGCCCGGCCCCCGCCGGGCCGCCCGGCGGATCCAGGCCTCCTTCGCCGCGGCGGGCGGAGCCGCCGCCGCGGCCGACCGGTTGGAGAAGCTGATATGACACCTTCCCCTCGTTCCCGGGTCCGCTGGACCTCCGTGCTGCTGCTGGCCGCGCTGGGCACGGGCACCGTACGGGCCGGCCGCCGGCTCCGGGCGGTGCC
>NZ_JBEZWL010000144.1:0-18625 GCF_040648015.1 Streptomyces sp. NPDC029216
TCCGTCTTTCTTTGGTGGTGTTTTGTTTTCTTGTTTTGTGCTATTCGATTCTCCGCTCCCACGCCGGGGGCCCGCCCCGCCGGGGGGGGGGCCTCCGCTTTGGTGTGTTCCCCGGGGATCAGTCCAGGTAGTCGCGCAGCACCTGCGAACGCGACGGGTGGCGCAGCTTCGACATGGTCTTGGACTCGATCTGGCGGATGCGCTCACGGGTCACCCCGTACACGCGGCCGATCTCGTCCAGGGTCTTCGGCTGGCCGTCGTTGAGGCCGTAGCGCATGGAGACCACGCCCGCCTCGCGCTCGGAGAGCGTGCCCAGGATCGACTGGAGCTGCTCCTGGAGGAAGGTGAAGGACACCGCGTCCGCGGGCACGACCGCCTCGGAGTCCTCGATGAGGTCACCGAACTCGCTGTCGCCCTCCTCACCCAGGGGGGTGTGCAGGGAGATCGGCTCACGGCCGTACTTCTGGACCTCGATGACCTTCTCCGGGGTCATGTCGAGCTCCTTGCCCAGCTCCTCCGGGGTGGGCTCGCGGCCCAGGTCCTGGAGCATCTGGCGCTGCACGCGGGCGAGCTTGTTGATGATCTCGACCATGTGCACGGGGATGCGGATGGTGCGCGACTGGTCGGCCATGGCACGCGTGATCGCCTGCCGGATCCACCAGGTCGCGTACGTGGAGAACTTGAAGCCCTTGGTGTAGTCGAACTTCTCCACGGCGCGGATCAGGCCGACGTTGCCCTCCTGGATCAGGTCCAGGAAGAGCATGCCGCGGCCCGTGTAGCGCTTGGCCAGGGAGACCACGAGACGGAGGTTGGCCTCCAGCAGGTGGTTCTTGGCGCGGCGGCCGTCCTCGACGAGGATCTCCAGCTCGCGCTTGAACGCGGGCTTGTGGTCCTCCTCCTCTTCGAGCTTGTACTCGGAGAAGAGACCCGCCTCGATGCGCTTGGCGAGCTCGACCTCCTGCTCGGCGTTGAGCAGCGGCACCTTTCCGATGAGCTTGAGGTAGTCCTTGACCGGGTCGGCGGTGGCACCGGCCACCATGACGGTCTGCGCCGGGGCGTCGTCCTCGTCCTCGTCGGACAGGACGAAGCCCTGGCCGCCGGCCTTGGGGGTCTCTTCCTCGGTTTCGTCGGCGAGGTCCTCGACGGCCCAGTCCTCGCCCTCGACGACCGGGTTCTCGGCGTCGTCGGCGTCCTTGGCGGTCGTCTTCTTCGCGGCGGTCTTCTTGGTGGCCGTGGCCTTCTTCGCGGCGGTCTTCTTGACCGTGCGCTTCTTGGGCTCGGCGGCGGCCTCGGCCGACACCTCGCCCGCGGCGGCGGCCGACGGAGCGGATATCGCCGCGGCGGTGGCCGGGGCTGCGGTGGCGACCGACGTCTTGCGCGCGCCGATGGGGCGCGGCGCGGCGGCCGCCTTCTTCGTCACGGTGCGGGCCGGGGCGGCGGCTGCCTTGCGGGGCTTCTTGGCAGCAGCCTTGGTGGCGGGGGCGGCGCTGACGTGGAGGGCGACACCCTCCTCGTCCAGGACCTGGTTCAGGCTGCGCAGGACCCGCTTCCACTGGTCCACCGGGATGCGGCCGGCCTCGAAGGCCTGGCGCACATCGTCACCGTTGATGTGACCCTGCTCGCGGCCGCGCTCGACGAGCGCGACGAGGGCCTCCGATTCGGCGATCTCCGGAGGGAACGTACGGGACGGGCTGAGCGACACAAGGAGCCTCTCGTTGCGAACAGATAAGGGTGGGCGGGAATCATCACGCGGACTCGGGAAACAGTCCCGAGGGGGGCTGTATTCCGGGGCCGCGCGAGGACACCTGTCGGTTCATCGCCTGCCCGAGTCGATTCGTTACGCGCTGAATTGAGTGACCTGCGCCACGCTGTGGCCGGGCAACCGATTCCGCGCGCCCGCCCTCCCCTCAGTCCGGCTTGCGGGCCTCGATGAGGAACCGGGCGGTGTGCGCCGTGAACGGACCCTCGCGCTCGATCCGTTCGTGGAGCTCGCGCAGCCGGTCACGGTACTGCCCGACCGTGAAGCCGGGCACCATCCAGATCACCTTCCTCAGGAAGTAGATCACGGCTCCGATGTCGTGGAACTCAGTACGGAGCCGCTCGGAGCGCAGGTCGACCACCTCCAGGCCCGCCTTCCGCGCGTCGGCGACCGCGTCGTCGGGGTGCCGGGAGCGGCGGACCTCCTCGGGCTGCGGGCCGAGGAAGTACTCGACGAGCTCGAAGACGCTCGCCGGGCCGACCTGCTGCGAGAGGTAGGTCCCGCCCGGCGTCAGCACGCGGGCGATCTCCTCCCACCAGATGGTCACCGGGTGCCGGCTGGCGACCAGCTCGAAGGCCTCGTCGCCGAAGGGCAGCGGCGGCTCGTCCGTGTCCGCGACCACCACGGCGCCCAGCGGGTGCAGCAGCCGGGTCGCCCTCTGGACGTTCGGCGGCCAGGACTCCGTGGCGGCCGTCAGGCGCGGCAGCGGGCCCGCCCCGGCCAGGACCTCGCCCCCGCCCGTCTGGATGTCCAGGGCGGACCGGACCCGGGACAGGCGCTCGGCCAGCAGCTTCTGGTACCCCCAGGAGGGCCGCTGCTCGGTGGCCCGGCCGTCCAGCCAGGAGAAGTCCCAGCCGTCCACGGAGACGGACTCCGCCTCGGCGACGAGGTGGTCGAAAGTGCGCGTCATGTCTCGATCGTCCCAGGCCTGGCGCCGGTCATCCACCGGATAATCCACCCGGACGGGTCGACTAGAGTGGGGTGCGGGCCGTGACTGGCGTTCGGGTGGATCACCACCGGGGAGCGGCCCGGCGTACGCACCTCCCTGTACGCCGTCTGCCGCGCGCCTGGGCGAACCGCGATCCGCAGCGACGTTCAGGAGACCCCGTGACGACTGCCCCCTCCGCCACCGCCCAGCTCATGGACGGCACCGCCCTCGCCCGCCGCATCTCGGAGCAGACCGCGGCCCTCGCGGCGAAGATCACCGAGCGCACCGGCACCGCCCCCTGCCTGGCCACCGTCCTGGTCGGCGAGGACCCGGCGTCCGTCACCTACGTACGCATGAAGCAGAACCGCTGCGCCAAGGCGGGGATCACCTCCCGCCACGTGGCCCTGCCGGCCGGGACCACCACCGAGGAGCTCGTCGCCACGATCACGGCCCTCTCCGAGGACCCCGAGATCAGCGGCATCCTGCTCCAGCACCCGGTCCCGCACCACATCGACGAGCGGGCCGCCTTCGAGGCCATCGCCCCCGGCAAGGACGTCGACGGGGTCACCATGCACTCCTTCGCCGCCATGGGCTTCGGCCTGCCCGGCTTCGTCTCCTGCACCCCCGGCGGCATCATGCGCCTGCTCGCCGAGTACGACGTGGACCTCACCGGCAAGCACGCCGTCGTGGTCGGCCGCAGCGCGATCCTGGGCAAGCCCGCCGGGATGCTGCTGCTGGAGCAGAACGCCACCGTCACCTACTGCCACTCCCGCACCAAGGACCTGTCCTCGATCGTCCGCCAGGCCGACGTCCTGGTCGCCGCCGTCGGCAAGGCCGAGTTCATCCGCGGCGAGGACATCAAGCCGGGCGCGGTCGTCCTGGACGCCGGCTACAACGAGGGCAACGTCGGCGACGTCCACTTCGAGTCGGCCGCCGCCCGCGCCTCCCTGATCACCCCGGTGCCCGGCGGCGTGGGCCCGATGACCATCGCGGTCCTGCTGGAGCAGACCGTGCGGGCGGCCGCGGCCCAGGCCGGCCTGGACCTCGCGGAGCTCTGAGCCCTTCCCCTCCCCGTCACGACGAAGCGCCCCGGACCCTCGGTCCGGGGCGCTCGTCGTGACGGCGGGTACCCGTCATGACCCCGGAGGTAATCGACCCGGCCCGGCCACGGCGGCACAGTGGGGTCATCGGGTCCCGGGGCCGCGCACTCGGCCCCGGAACCCGGACCCACCGGTACCCCCCCGACCTCGATGGAGGCTGATCCGCCATGTCCGCGACCCTGCTCGCCGGCTTCGCCCGCACCACCGTCCCGCAGACCGCGCTGCGCCGCTTCCTCGCCCTCGACGCCGTGGTCACCACCGGGAACGGCCTCGCCTACGCCGCCTTCTCCGGGCCGCTGGGCCGCCTCCTCGGCGTCGGCCAGACCACCCTGTTCGAGCTCGGCCTCTTCCTGACCGCCTTCGGCGCCGGCGTCGGCTGGCTGGCCTCCCGCCGCCGCCCGCCGGTGTTCCCGGTGCGCTTCGTCATCGAGGCCAACTACGTCTGGGCGGCCCTCAGCCTGCTCTCCCTCGCCGTCTGGTTCTCGCCCACCACCGCCGGGGCGGTGTGGATCCCGGCGCAGGCCCTCACCGTCGCCTCCTTCGCCCTCTTCCAGCAGCTCGCCCTGCGCGCGACGGCCGGGGCCGACGCGGCCCGCTGAGGGCACGGGCGCCTCACCCCAGGGTGCGCAGGTACTTCACCGTCGCCGGGTCCGCCGGCAGGAAGGTCTCGATGGCCAGCTCGGCGACGGTCACGTCCATCGGCGTGTTGAAGGTGGAGATGGACGACACGAACGACAGCAGCCGCCCCTCGTGCTCGATCCGCAGGGGCAGCGCGATGTACGGGACGGGCTCGTCCGGCTCGGCGTCGCCGGGCCGCTCCGCCACCGGGTACGCCGCCACCTCCTCGTACAGGGCGCGCAGCGGCGCCGAGCGGGCCAGCGCGATCTGCCGCTCCATCTGGGCCAGCAGGTGACCGCGCCACTCCCGCAGGTTGTGGATCCGCGGAGCGAGGCCCTCCGGGTGCAGGGTGAGCCGCATGGCGTTCAGCGGCGGGGCCAGCAGGTGCTCCGGGATCCCGTCCAGCAGCATCGCGATGCCCCGGTTGGCCGCGACCACCGTGTACGTCCCGTCCACGACCAGCGCCGGGTACGGCTCGTAGCCGGTCAGCAGCCGCTCCAGCCCCTCGCGCAGGGCGCCCATCGACGGGTCGTCGAGCGGGGTGTGCGCGTACCGGGGCGCGTAACCGGCCGCCAGCAGCAGCGCGTTGCGCTCCCGCACCGGCACGTCGAGGTGCTCGGCGAGCCGCAGCACCATCTCCTCGCTGGGCCGCGAGCGGCCCGTCTCGATGAAACTGATGTGCCGCGAGGAGGAGTCGGCGCGCCCCGCCAGCTCCAGCTGGCTGATCCCGCGCCGCTCCCGCCAGGCGCGCAGCAGGGGGCCCGCGGAGGTGCCGTCCGCCAAGGTCGAGGTCGTCATGACCACGACGTTAACCGAGGAACACCGGCCCGGCAGGCCCCGTTCCGCAGGCCGGGACGCCGACGCCCCGGGCGGCGGGACGAGCACGCCGGAGCGCGCGGAAGCACCCGCGCACACCGGCGCGGGAAGGGTTCACTCCGGCGCCTTCCGTGGAAAACTGACTGCACATCACGGACGAGGACGAGCACGAGGAGGCTGCGGATGCCGAGCGAACCGCTGTCGCAGAAGGAGATCGAGGACCGGCTCCGGGAACTCCCCGGCTGGGCCTTCGAGGACGACCGGATCCAGCGCACCTACCGCGTGGCCACGCACCGCGCCGCCAGCGCGCTCGTGGCCCACATCTCCGTGGTACAGGACGAGTTGAACCACCACTCCGATCTCACCCTCGGCTACAACACCGTCCGCCTCGTGGTGAACAGCCACGACGCCGGCGGCCGCGTCACCGAGAACGACTTCGCCCTGGCGGAACGCGTCGAGGCCCTCGCCCCCGCCCACGGCGCGAACTGACCCCGGCCGGGGTCAGGCCGGCTCCAGCCGCCACCACTGCGACGGGGAGTCGGCGTCCTCGCCCTGCCGGGCCCGGCCCTCGCCGTCGGCCTCCAGTAGCAGACCGCTGATGCACGCCACCAGGGAGACCACGCCCGGATCCTCCAGGTGCTCCTCGACGATCCACTCCTGCGCGCCGAAGGCGTTGGCCCGCCACACCTGCACCCGCGCCCCGCTTTCCGTCGACGCGTTCGCGACGTCCAGGCGCCGGCCGTTGTCCTCGCTCACCACGTGGAAGACCCCGGCGCCGCTGTGCGTCGGCGTCAGCCGCCAGCGGCGGGCCGCCACCGGCGCGGGCGGCCCGTCGGGTCCCACCCGCACCCGGGAGGCGCCCTCCAGCTGGAGCACCAGCCCGCTGCCGGCGTTGCGGATCAGGTACACGCCCTCACGCGGACCGTGCGGGCCGCGGGCGTCATGAGCGCCGGAAGCGCCCGAGGAGGCGCCGGAACCGGCGGAGCGCGGAGTGTTCACGACCGCTTCAGACGTCGAAGACGGCCGGGTCCGGACCGATACGGCGCCCGTCCGCGCCCAGCGCGTCCAGCGCCGCGAGGTCCTCGGCGTCCAGCTCGAACCCGAACACGTCCAGGTTCTCCCGGATCCGCGACGGGGTCACCGACTTCGGGATCACGATGTTGCCCAGCTGGAGGTGCCAGCGCAGCACCACCTGCGCGGCGCTGCGCCCGTGCCGGGCGGCCACCGCGGCGACCGCCGGGAGCTCCAGCAGCTCCTTGCCCTGGCCCAGCGGCGACCAGGCCTCGGTCGCGATGCCGAGCGAGGCGTGCAGCGCGCGGAGCTCGGCCTGCGGGAACAGCGGGTGCAGTTCGATCTGGTTCACCGCCGGGACCAGCGCGCTCTCGGCCCCCAGCCGCTCCAGGTCCGCCGGGCGGAAGTTCGACACGCCGACCGCGCGGGCCCGCCCGCTCGCCGCGATCTCCTCGAAGGTCTTCCAGATGGTCAGGAAGTCGTCGCGCATCGGGCGCGGCCAGTGGATCAGGTACAGGTCGACGTGGTCCAGGCCCAGCTTGCCGAGCGAGTCGTCGAAGGCGCGCAGCACCGCGTCCCGGTCCCAGCGCCGGTCCGGTCCGTTCCACAGCTTGGTGGTGACGAACAGCTCCTCGCGGGGCAGCCCGGAGGCGGCCACCGCCCGGCCGGTACCCCGCTCGTTGCCGTAGACGGCCGCGGTGTCGACGCTGCGGTAGCCGGCCTCCAGCGCGCTCCCGACGACCCGCTCCGCCTCGGCGTCGGGCACCTGCCAGACGCCGAAGCCGAGCTGGGGCATGAGCGTGCCGTTGTTGAGCTTGATGTTCGGGACCTGGTTCACGTTGGGTGTTCCTCGGGGTCGGGCCGGTCGGTGCGGGGTGCGTGGTGCGCGGTGGCGCACGAGGGGCCACAACCGGCCTCCCGTGCGCCCTATTCCCGCCCTCCGGCGCCGCGGGGAGAACCACCCGGACGGCTCACCGTCCCGTCCCCAGGTACGCCTCCCGGACGCGCGGGTCCGCCCGTACCCCGGCGGGGGTGCCCTCGGCGAGGACGGTGCCCAGGTCCAGGACGACGACCCGTGCGCACACCTCCATCACGAAGGCCACGTCGTGCTCGACCAGCAGCACCGCGCAGCCCTCCTCCCGGGCCAGGCGCCGCACCACCCGCGCGAGCAGCTCCCGTTCGGCCCCCGACAGCCCGGAGGCGGGCTCGTCCAGCAGCAGCACCCTCGGCCCGTCGGCCACCGCGCGGGCCAGCTCCGCCATCCGGGCCAGGCCCACGGGCAGCCCGCCCGCGGACGAGGCCCCCAGCTCCCCGAGCCCGCAGTCGGCCAGCACCCGGGCGGCCCGCTCCCGGCGGACCCGCTCCCGCGCCCGCCGGGCCGGGAGGGCCAGCAGGTCGGCGGCCGGCCCGCCCCCGCCGCCCCGCCACTCCTGCGCGACCAGCACGTTGTCGGCGACGCTGAGCTGCCCGAACAGCTGCCGGCGCTGGAAGGTCCGGCGCATCCCGTGCCGGGCCCGCCAGACGGGGGAGCGGCGGGTGACGTCCGCCCCGTCGAGGAGCAGCCGGCCCCGGTCGGGCCGCCGGATCCCGGAGACCACGTCGAACAGGGTGGTCTTCCCGGCCCCGTTCGGCCCGATCAGCCCGCACACCTCCCCGGCGCGGACCCCGAGGTCCACCCCGTCCAGGGCCCGCACCCCGCCGAAGCGCACCCCGACGCCGCGCGCCTCCACCACGTACCCGCTCATCGCCGCCTCCTCGTCCGTGGCCCCGGGCCCCGCGTCACGTCCCCATCCCCAGGTAGGCCTCGGCGAGGCGGTCCGCCTCCACCTCGGCGCGGGGGCCGCACCAGGAGACCCGGCCCCGGGTCAGGAAGGCCACCGTGTCGGCGATCGCGAGGACCTCGGCGGCCTTCTCCTCCACCAGCAGCAGGGCGGTCCCGGCCGCGCGGAGCTCGCCGAGGAGCGCGTACACCTCGTCGACAACGCGCGGCGCGAGGCCCAGCGAGGGCTCGTCCGCGATCAGCACCCGGGGCGGGCGCCGGAGCAGCGGGGCGAGGGCGAGCATCTGCTGCTCCCCGCCGGAGAGGGAGCCGGCGGTGACGCGCCGGCGCTCCCGGAGCCGGGGGAAGCGGTCGTAGACGGCGTCGCGGTCGGCGGGGCCGGGGAGGCGCACCGCCAGGTTCTCCTCGATGGTGAGCGAGGGGAAGATCCCCTTGCCCTCGGGGGCGAGCAGCACCCCGCCGCGCGAGCGGCGCACGGCCCCGTCCCCGGTGACGTCCCGCCCGTCCACGCGGACCGCCCCGCCGGTGACGGGCAGCAGCCCGGCCGCGACCCGGCAGGCGGTGGTCTTCCCGGCCCCGTTGGGCCCGAGCACGGCCAGGATCTCCCCTTCCCGCACGAGGAGATCGACCCCGCGCAGCACGCTCCCGCCGTCGTACCCGGCGCTCACCCCGCGCAGCTGAAGCAACACCCGCCCCGCGGGGCGTGCGGGCGCACCGGGCGCGCGGCCCCCGCTTTCGGGAAGGGGCGGGGTGGGGGACGACCCCGCAGGGCCCTGCGGCGCCACGGCCCGCCCCCGCCAACGCCGCCACCGCACCGCGACCCCCGCGCAATACCCGTCGGGGTCATGGGCCAGGGCCAGCCCCGCCAGCCCGAACAGGACCACCGGCAGATGGGAGGAGGCCGTCACGTGATCGGCCAGCACCCGCGGGGCCACCGCGAAGACCACCCCCGCCACCACCGCGTACGGCGCCCGCCGGACCCCCGCCGCCACGACCACCGCCAGCCACACCAGCCCCGTCATCGCGGTGAAGTCCGTGGCCGTGATCCGGGTGTTGTACGAGGCGTACAGCACGCCCCCGAACCCCGCCAGCCCCGCCGACAGCGTGAACAGCAGCAGCTTCGTCCGCAGCACCGACACCCCGGAGGCCATCGCCGCCGCCGGCGCCGACCGCACCGCCAGCATCGCCCGCCCCGTCGGGGAGTTCCGCAGGGCGCCCAGCCCCGCCGCGACCAGCGCGACCACGACCACCAGGGCCACCCCCAGCGCCCGGTCGTCGGACAGGTCCACCGGCCCGATCACGGGCCTCGGCACCGCCCACCCCGCGTCCCCGCCCCGCAGCCACCGCATCTGGAACAGCACCTGGTCGGCGAGGAACGCCAGCGCGAGCGTGGCCAGCGCCAGCGAACGCCCGCCGAGGCGCAGCGCGGGCAGCGCCACCAGCGCCCCCAGTGCGGCCGCCACGCACGTGCCCACGGCGAGCGCCGCCGCGAACGGCCAGCCCCGGCTCATCAGCAGCCCCGCCACCAGCGCCGCCCCGGTGACGAAGGTGGCCTGCGCCAGCGAGACCATGGCGCCCAGCCCGGTCACCACGGTGAAGGACATGAACACCAGGCCCACGGCCAGCCCCTGGGCCAGCAGCCCGCTCCAGAACGGGGTGGTGACGGTGTAGAAGGCCGCGCACAGCAGCCCGCCGCCCACCGCCCACGCCCCCCACCGCCGCCCCCACGGGGCCCCGGCGAGCGGGTCGGGCGGCGGCGGGTCCTCGGCGGCCGCGACCCCGGCCGTGCGCGCCCGCCGGGTCAGCACCAGCAGCCCCGCGAACAGGATCAGGAACGGCACGGCCGTACGGAACCCGGTCAGCCCCTCGGCGAAGGACGCGTACCCGGCCACCAGGTTCTGCACCACCCCGAGCCCCAGCCCGCCCGCGAAGGCCAGCGGCACGGAGGCGAACCGTCCGAGCACCGCCGCCGTCGCCGACACGAACAGGAACAGGGTGAAGTCGTGTGCCGACAGCCCCAGCAGCGGGGTCGCCAGCACCCCCGCGAGCCCCGCCAGGGCGGAGGCCAGCATCCACGCCGTCGACGACAGCCGGCCGGCGTCGATCCCGCGCAGCTCCGCCAGCGAGCGGTCGTCGACGGCGGCCCGCAGCCGCAGCCCCAGCCGGGTGTGCCGCAGCAGCACCCACAGGGCCGCCGCCACCACCGCCGTCACGGCCCAGGTGATCAGCTGGTCGGAGTCCACGCCCACGCCGTCCGCGAGCCGCCAGGACCGGGCCGGGCTCGGCCCGACCCCCGGCAGCCCGAACTGGTTCTCGGCGGGCAGCACCCCGGCCCCGGCGTCCGCCAGCAGTTCCACCACCCACAGCCCGGCCGCGGGCAGGGCCACCAGCAGCCCGATGGTCGCCACGATCTGGGCGGTCTCCCCGACCCGCGCGAGCCGGCGGAACATCAGCCGGTCCAGCCCCCAGCCCAGCCCGGGCGCCAGCACGCACACCACGAGGAGCGCCGCCCAGGCCGCCGGCCAGCCCAGCCCCGAGTGCAGCTCGTAGTAGGCGAGCGCGGCGAGGTAGGCGGTGGCGCCGTGCGCGAAGTTGAACAGTCCGGACGCCGAGTACGACAGCACCAGCCCGGTGGCCAGCAGCGCGTACAGGGCGCCGGAGACCAGGCCGCTCAGCACGAAGGCCAGCAGATCGCCCATGGCGCCGCGCCTACGTGAAGGGGACGGGCTCGTGGCAGGCGAAGGGCACGGCCACCTCGTACTTCCCGTCCTTCAGCCGGACCAGCGCACCGCAGCCGAAGCTGTCCTTCTGCCCCTTGGGCTCGGCCCGGTCGCCGACGAGGGTTCCGGTGTCGGAGAAGGACTGCGCGGCGTTCTGGAAGTGAGTGAGGGTGAGGTCCCTGCCCGCCTTCTGGGCGATGGAGACGAAGAGGTCCGCCGACATGTACCCGGTGAGCATGTGCATGCTCAGCGGGACGTCCTGTCCGCCCGACGCCGCCTTGATGTCGGCCTTGAACCGGTCCATCTGCGGGCTCGACGTCTCGAAGGGCTCGAACTGGAGCAGGACGTACACCCCGTCGAGGGCCTGCCGGGCCGCGTCCTTGGTGAGCAGCCCCGGGTCGTAGTCGGTGGGGTCGGAGAGCAGGCCCCGGTAGCCGGCCCGCTTGAGCGCGGTGAACAGCCCGATGTTGTTGGGCGTCTGCATCACCGAGACGACCGCGTCGGGTGCCTGGCCGCCGTCGCCGCCGAGGATCTCCTTCACGTACGCCGACCAGTCGCTGGGCACGGCGGCCGCGGGGACGGAGGCCTTGGCGTACGCGACCTTGAACCCGGCGGCGGCGAAGCCCTGCTGGAAGGTGCGGATGCCGAACTTCCCGGCGTCGCTGTCGTTGGCGACGATCGCCACGGTCTTGCCCTGCGCCCCGCCGAGGACCTTGGCGATGCCCTCGGGCCAGGTCTGGTTGATCGTGCCGCCGGGGGAGGGGACCAGGCAGCCGTTGAACCCGTAGATGTACTGGGGGCCGCAGAAGGACGGGAGGGTGCCCCAGCCGAAGGTGGGCACCTTCTCCTGCTCCAGGAAGTCGGCGCCGGAGAAGGTCACCGAGCTCATCGGGGCGACGGCGAACACCTTGTCCTGCTGGACCAGTTTGCGGGCGGCTGCCAGGTTCTTGCCCGGGTCCTGGCCGTCGTCCTCCGCTCCGATGTAGTCGATCATCCGGCCCTGGATCCCGCCCTCGGCGTTGGCCCTCAGGTAGCGGGCGCGGGCCCCGAGGTCGGTGTCCTTCTTGCTGTAGCCGCCGGCGCTGGTCATCGAGACGATCCCGCCGACCTTGACGGAGGTGTCGCTCACCCCGCGCGTGAGGCCCGCGCCGCTCCCCGGTGAGCCGGGGCGGGACTCCCGGGCGGCGGAGTTGCACGCGGAGACGAGCGCGAGCGCGGCCGCTGCGGCGGCCAGGATGCGGACGGTTCGCGACATGTGGGATCCCCTCCGGTCGGAATCCCCGCATTCTGTGCGTGACCTGACGCACCGTCAATATCGCTGACGGAGAGAAATGACGGCCCGTCAGTTTCCTTGTTCAGGAGGGGTAGAGTTCCGCGATCTCCCCGGCGTACGCCTTCTCGATCGCCCGCCGCTTCAGCTTCAGCGAGGGCGTCAGCAGCCCCCGCTCCTCCGTGAACTGCCCGGACAGCACCCGGAAGGCGCGGATCCCCTCGGCCTGCGACACCAGGGTGTTCGCGGCCACCACCGCCCGCCGCACCTCCGCCGTCAGCGCCGGATCGCCCACCAGCTGCTCCGCCGGACGCTGCGCGAGCCCCCGCATCGACAGCCAGTGCGCTATCCCCTCCATGTCCAGGGTCACCAGCGCCGCGATGAACGGCCGGTCGTTGCCCACCAGGACGCACTGGGACACCAGCGGATGCGAACGCACCCGCTCCTCCAGCGCCGCCGGCGCCACGCTCTTGCCGTTCGAGGTCACCAGGACCTCCTTCTTCCGCCCGGTGATCGTCAGGTACCCGTCCCCGTCCAGCCGCCCCAGGTCCCCGGTCGCCAGCCAGCCTTCGCGCAGCACCTCCCGCGTGGCCCGCGGATCGCCCAGGTAGCCGGAGAAGACGTGCCGGCCGTACAGCCACACCTCCCCGTCCTCGGCGATGTGCACCGTCCCGCCCGGGATCGGCGGCCCCACCGTCCCGTACTTCACCGCCCCCGGAGGGTTCGCGGTGGCCGCCGCACAGGACTCCGTCAGCCCGTAGCCCTCGAACACCGTGATCCCGGCGCCGTCGAAGAACAGCCCCAGCCGCCGCGACATCGCCGACCCGCCCGACATCGCGTGCCGCACCCGCCCGCCCAGGGCCTCGCGGACCTTGCCGTACACCAGCTTCTCGAAGAGCTGGTGCTCCATCCGCAGCGCCGCCGATGGCCCCGGCCCCGTCCCGAACGCCTTCTGCTCCCGCGCCTCCGCGTACCGCACGGCCGTCTCCACCGCCCGGTCGAAGGGCCCCGTACGCCCCTCCGCCTCCGCCGCACGCCGCGCCGCCGCGAACACCTTCTCGAAGACGTACGGGACCCCCAGCACGAACGTCGGCCGGAACGAGGCCAGATCCGGCAGCAGCTCCGAGGCGGTCACCGCAGGCTGGTGCCCGAGCTTGACCCGCGCCCGGACGGCCGCCACCTCCACCATCCGCCCGAACACGTGCGCCAGCGGCAGGAACAGCAGGGTGGACGGCTGCTCGCCCGGCCCGGCCTGGAAGACCGACTCCCAGCGCGCGGCCATCGTGTCGGCCTCGAACATGAAGTTCGCGTGGGTGAGCACACAGCCCTTGGGACGGCCCGTGGTCCCCGAGGTGTAGATGACCGTGGCGACGGCGTCGGGGGTCACGGCCCGCCGGTGCCGGTGCACCACGTCCTCGTCCACCCCCCGCCCCGCCGCCACCAGTTCCGCCACCGCCCCCGCGTCCAGCTGCCACAGCAGCCGCAGCTCCGGCAGCCCCTCGATCACCGAGCCGACCGTCATCGCCTGGTCCTCGTTCTCCACCACGCACCCGGTGCAGGAGGAGTCGTACAGGATCCAGTGCACCTGCTCCGCCGAGGACGTCGGGTAGACCGGCACGGGCTGGGCGCCGATCGCCCACAGCGCGAAGTCGAACAGCGTCCACTCGTAGCGGGTGCGCGCCATCACCGCGACCCGGTCCCCGAAACGCACCCCCTGCGCCAGCAGCCCCCTCGCGAGCGCCAGCACCTCCTCGGCCAGCTCCGCCGAGGTCACGTCCCGCCAGACCCCCGCCGTCTTGCGCGCGAGCACCACCCGGTGCGGGTCCTGCCCGGCATGCTCGAAGACGACGTCGGCCAGGCCGCCGACCGGCGAGTCGCTGACCACGGGTGGCACGGTGAACTCGCGCAACGTTCGCCTCCTTGGGTCCCGGGCGCCGAGACGCTACCCCACCGCCCCCGGTGCCCGGCACCCCTGGGGAAACCTCCACAAGATCCCCTCGCCCGGCACCCCCGGCCACCTGCGCACTCCTCCACGCGGAGCCCGAACGGACGGCGGTGAGCGTCACGACCGGTCCCGGCCGCCGTCCTATGCCGGCCGGCTCAGCCGGTCGCCGCCCGCCAGGACGGCGGCCGCCAGGGCCTCGGAGGCCGGCGTCGGGCGGCGTCCCTGGAGCAGGGCGAACTCCACCGGCCCCAGCTCCGGCAGCCCGCCCACCCGCACCAGCCCCGGCGGGATCAGGCCCCGGGTGTGCGCCATCACCCCGAGCCCGGCACGGGCCGCCGCGACCAGACCGCTCAGGCTGCCGCTCGTACAGGCGATCCGCCAGGCCCGCCCGTCCCGCTCCAGCACCTCCAGCGCCCGCGCCCGGGTGATCCCCGGCGGCGGGAACACGATCAGCGGCACCGGCCGCTCCGGGTCCAGCCGCAGGCCCTCCGCCCCGATCCACACCATCCGGTCCCGCCACACCAGCCGGCCCCGCTCGTCCCCGGGCCCGCGCCGCTTGGCCAGCACCAGGTCCAGCCGCCCCTCGTCCAGCCGTTCGTGCAGGATGCCCGACAGCTCGACCGACAGCTCCAGATCCACCTCGGGGTGCTCGTGCCGGAACCCCTCCAGGATCTCCGGCAGCCGGGTCAGCACGAAGTCCTCCGACGCCCCGAACCGCAGCCGCCCGCGCAGCCGGGTCCCGGCGAAGAAGGCCGCCGCCCGCTCGTGCGCCTCCAGGATCGTGTGCGCGAAGCCCAGCAGGGCCTCACCGTCCTCCGTCAGCGCCACGCTGTGCGTGTCCCGCGCGAAGAGGGGCCGGCCGGTGGCCTCCTCCAGCCGGCGCACGTGCTGGCTGACCGTGGACTGCCGCACCCCCAGCCGCCCCGCGGCCTGGGTGAAGCTGAGCGTCTGGGCCACGGTGAGGAAGGTGCGCAGCTGAACCGGGTCGTACACGCCTCCAGGGTAAGACCCGGTCATCGCAAACCCCGATGGCAGTCAGTGCGGTGAGCGGGTTTCCCGATGACCGCCGACCGGCGACGATGGAAGCCGCCCTTCCGCCACGAGGGCCCCCCATCCGACAGCAAGCGAGCACCCCTTCCATGCGACGCCCCCGCCTCCCCGCCCGGCTCCCCCTGGACCCCTACGTCCTGGCGCTCCTCGCCACCGTGGGCCTCGCCGCGCTGCTCCCCGCCCGCGGCACGGCCGCCACCGTCACCGACGGCGCGCAGACCGCCGCGGTGGCCCTGCTCTTCTTCCTCTACGGAGCCCGGCTCTCCACCCGCGAGGCTCTGGACGGTCTGCGCCACTGGCGCCTCCACCTCACCGTGCTGGCCTGCACCTTCCTGCTCTTCCCCGCCCTCGGCCTGGCCGCCCGCGCCCTCGTCCCCACCCTCCTGACGCAGCCCCTCTACAACGGCCTGCTCTTCCTCTGCCTGGTCCCCTCGACCATCCAGTCGTCCATCGCCTTCACCTCGATCGCCCGGGGCAACGTCCCCGCCGCGATCTGCGCCGGCTCCTTCTCCAGCCTCGCCGGCATCGTCCTCACCCCGCTGCTCGCCGGAGCCCTGCTCGGCGGCGGCACCGGCGGCTTCTCCCCGGACTCCCTCCTCAAGATCGTCGTTCAGCTGCTGCTGCCCTTCCTCCTCGGCCAGTCCCTGCGCCGCTGGGTCGGCGGCTTCCTCACCCGCCACAAGAAGCTCCTCGGCTACGTCGACCGGGGCTCGATCCTGCTCGTCGTGTACGCCGCCTTCGGCGCGGGCGTCGCCTCCGGGGTCTGGCACCGGGTCAGCCTTCCGCGCCTGGGCGTCCTGATGGTGGTGGAAGCCGTGCTCCTGGCCGTCATGCTGCTCGTCACCTGGTACGGGGCCGCCCGCCTCGGCTTCGGCCGCGCGGACCGGATCGCGATCCAGTTCGCCGGGTCGAAGAAGAGCCTGGCCGCCGGACTCCCCATGGCCAGCGTCCTGTTCGGGGCGCAGGCCTCCCTCGCCGTGCTCCCGCTGATGCTCTTCCACCAGATGCAGCTGATGGTCTGCGCCGCCCTGGCCCGCCGCCGCGCCCGCGACCCCCAGGACCCGGACGGCGCCCAACTCCCCGGCGACCGTGTGGCGGAGGTCTCCCCCCTGCCCCAACACCCCGCTCCGCACGGCCGGTAACGTGCGTCGGTGACCTGGATACGCCCGCTCGCCGCCCATGCCCCGCGCCCCTGCACCCTCGTGGTCTGCCGGGGCTGCTGCTGCGGGGACCCCCGCAAGAACCCCGGCACCGACCACGACGGCCAGCTCGCCCGGCTCCGGGAAGCCGCCGAGGCCTCGGAGGGCCGGCTGGCCGTGCGCACCAGCGACTGCCTCGGGCCCTGCGCGCAGGCCAACGTCATCGTGGTCCAGCCCACCACCGAGGCCCGCCGCCGGGGCGCCCGCGCCGTCTGGTTCGGCTGGGCCCTGGACGACACCGCGACGGACGAGATCATCGCCTGGGCCGAGTCCGGCGGCCCGGGCGCCACCCCGCTCCCGGCCACCCTCGACCTGCACCGCATCGACCCCCCGGAGCCGAAGCCGGCCGCCACGCCGCGCCGGGGCAGGCGCCGCTAGGCCGTCCTCAGGAGACGCCCTCGGGGGCGGGCAGGAGGATCCGCTCCTCACCCGCGTAGATGTTCATGTCGGCCCCCCGCAGGAAGCCCACCAGCGTCAGCCCCGACTCCAGGGCCAGGTCCACCGCCAGCGAGGACGGCGCCGACACCGCCGCCAGCACAGGGATCCCGGCCATCACCGCCTTCTGCGCCAGCTCGAAGGAGGCCCGCCCCGACACCAGCAGCACCGCCCCGGCCAGCGGCAGCAGCCCCGCCTGGAGCGCCCGTCCGACGATCTTGTCCACGGCGTTGTGCCGCCCCACGTCCTCCCGTAGGTCGAGCAGCTCGCCCTCCGCCGAGAACAGCCCGGCGGCGTGCAGCCCGCCCGTGCGGTCGAAGACCTTCTGCGCCGCCCGCAGCCGGTCCGGCAGCACGGAGAGCAGGCCGGCGGGAATCCGTACCGGATCCGCGGCGAGCCCCGGGAAACGGGTCGCCGTGCGGACCGCGTCCAGACTGGCCTTGCCGCACAGACCGCAGGAGGAGGTCGTGTAGACGTTCCGCTCCAGCGTGATGTCCGGAACGGGCACCCCGGCGGCCAGCTGCACGTTGACCACGTTGTAGGTGTTGGAGCCGTCCTCCGTGGCCCCCTCGCAGTAGGTCACGGCCTGGACGTCCGACGCCCGCGCGATCACGCCCTCGCTGACGAGGAAGCCCACCGCCAGCGCGAAATCGTCACCGGGGGTGCGCATCGTGATGGCCAGCGGCCTGCCGTTCAGCCGTATCTCCAGCGGCTCCTCCGCGACCAGGGTGTCGGGCCGGACCCCGGCCGCCCCGCCCCGGACCCGTACGACGCGGCGCCGTTCGGTCACCCGTCCCATCGCGATCAGCCCGCCTGTCCGTCCTCGTCGTGCACCTGACGAGGACATTCTCCCGGATTCGCCGGGGATCCGGCCCGGGCCCCGTCCCCGGGCTGGATGATGCTGGGAATTCTCCAAATTCCCATGGCCTAATCCTGTTGGGTTACACGCAGACGTACCAGCCAGTAGCAGGAGAAGGTGAATGATCCTGACTGCCGTACAAAGGGGGATCCCGCCCATGACCGGTTCACGCGTGGTGGCGCTTGGGCACTACCAGCCCGCGAAGGTGCTCACCAACGAGGACCTCGCGGCCATGGTCGAGACGAGCGACGAGTGGATCCTCTCCCGGGTCGGCATCAGGACCCGCCACATCGCCGGTCCCGAGGAGCCCGTCGACGAGCTGGCCTACCAGGCCGCCGCCAAGGCCCTCGCCAACGCCGGCCTGATCCCCGACGACATCGACCTGATCCTGGTGGCCACCTCCACCGCCATCGACCGTTCCCCCAACATGGCCGCACGCGTCGCCGCCAAGCTGGGCATGAACAGCGCGCCGGCCGTCATGGACATCAACGTCGTCTGCTCCGGCTTCACGCACGCCCTGGCCACCGCCGACCACGCCATCCGGGCCGGCGCCGCCACCCGCGCCCTGGTCATCGGCTCCGACAAGATGGCCGAGATCACCGACTGGACCGACCGCACCACCTGCGTACTGACCGGCGACGGCGCCGGCGCGGCCGTCGTCGAGGCCTGCACCGAGGCCGCCATCGGCCCGGTGCTGTGGGGCTCCGTCCCGGAGATGGGCCACGTCGTGCGCATCGAGGGCACGCCCCCCGTCTTCGCGCAGGAGGGCCAGTCCGTCTACCGCTGGACCACCAGCCGCCTCCCGGCCCTCGCCCGCAAGGCCTGCGAGAAGGCCGGGATCACCCCCGAGGAGCTCGCCGGGGTCGTCCTGCACCAGGCCAACCTGCGGATCATCGAGCCCCTCGCCGCCAAGATCGGCGCCGTGAACGCCGTCGTCGCCCGGGACGTCGTCGACTCCGGCAACACCTCGGCGGCCAGCATCCCGATGGCCCTCTCCAAGCTGGTCGAGCGCGGCGAGATCCCCTCCGGCGGCCCGGTCCTCCTCTTCGGCTTCGGCGGCAACCTCTCGTACGCCGGCCAGGTCATCCGCTGCCCCTAGCGGGACCCCCGCCCCCGTCGCCCGCCCCGCACCGGG
>NZ_JBEZWL010000145.1:0-18429 GCF_040648015.1 Streptomyces sp. NPDC029216
GGAGGACGCCACGGGCGGCACCCCCCCCCCCCCCCCGCTTTGTGGTCGCCCACGTGTGGTGCGGCGGCCCCGGGGCCCCCCCGGCCGGGCGACGCCCCGTCCGGCCCCGGACCGGCACTCACGGGCGGCGAACCCGTCCGGCCGCCGGGCCCCGGAAGGGGCGGGAAGGGGCAGCTGAGGACAACTCGGCCCGCATCGGGGATAGTTGGTCGCCTGCGTTTTTCCGTCGGTTTTCGCAACACCCCCACGAAAGCTACACAGAGGCACCAACATGTGACGCGACGAAAGCGTCGACGACCGGTCTCTGAGGGGGACGCCGGCGTCACGCCAGGGGGTGTCCGCCACGTGCGCGCCGCGCTCACCCCTGCCCGGGGAGGGGACTTTCACCGCATGAAGCGACGCATACGCACGGCCGTCTTATCGGTGGGCGCGCTCATCGCAGCCGCCGCACTGCCGGCCGGAACCGCGCACGCCGACCCCACCACGCCCCGCGTGGACCTGCGGGTCCTGGTCGTGACCGACGGCGGCCCGGCCGTCCAGGCCGTCACCGCCGAACTGGACTCCGCGGGGACGCCGTACACGCAGGTCGACCTCACGCGGTCGGACCGGCCCGTGATCGACCCGGCCTTCCTCGCCGACACCGTCGGCGGCCGGCCCCGCGCGAAGTTCCAGGCGGTGGTCCTGCCCAACGACAACCCGTTCGCTGCGGGCTCCTCCGAGATGGCCGCCCTCGCCGCCTACGAGCAGGCGTACGCGATACCCCAGGTCGACGCCTACACCTACGCGCGCCCCCAGGTCGGCCTCCAGTACTTCGTCCCCGGCGGCTACGCGGGCAGCGTCGACGGCGCCCAGGCGGGGATCACCCCCGCCGGCCGCTCCGGCCCCTTCGGCTACCTTCGGGGAACCGTCCCCTTCGAGGACAACTCGCCCACCGTCGGCGAGAGTTACGCCTACCTTTCGCAGCCCGCACCCGGCGCGGACTTCACCACGTACGTCGACGCGCCCATCCCGGGCAGCACGCGACGCGGCTCGCTCGTCGGCGAGTACCGGCACGACGGACGGCGCGAACTCGTCGTGACCTTCGTCTACAACCGCTACCAGCAGCAGTACCGGCTGCTGGCCCGCGGCATCGTCGAGTGGATGACCGGCGGCGTCCACCTGGGCGCCTCCCGCAACTACTTCTCCGTCCACGTCGACGACGTCTTCGCCGCCGACGACCGCTGGGACACCCGGCTCGACTGCACCCCCGGAGACGTCGACTGCGCCGGCGGCGGAGGGACGCCCCACCCCATCCGCATGACCGCAGACGACGCCGAGTACG
The DNA here is from genome assembly GCF_040648015.1 of Streptomyces sp. NPDC029216. Lineage (NCBI taxonomy): Bacteria > Bacillati > Actinomycetota > Actinomycetes > Kitasatosporales > Streptomycetaceae > Streptomyces > Streptomyces sp. NPDC029216. The sequence continues at coordinate 1,322 of NZ_JBEZWL010000145.1, forward strand.
CCAAGAACTGGCAGACGGGCCGCAATTTCACCCTCGACATGGTCTACAACGGCGCCGGCAGCCTCGACCAGCGCGAGGACAACAACGGAGTCGACCTGCTGTCCGACAAGCTCCAGGCCGACCGCGACTGGTTCCGCTGGATCAACCACACCTACACGCACGCCTTCCTGGGCTGCGAACAGGACGTCAGCGTGGTCCCGTGGCGGTGCGCCACCAACCCCGACCACAGCACGAAGTGGGTCAGCCGGACCGACATCGACAACGAGATCGTCCTCAACCGGCTCTGGGGCCAGAGCTTCGGCCTGCCCCTGCGGAACGACGAACTGGTCACCGGCGAGCACTCGGGCATGGCCGTCCTGCCCCAACAGCCGCAGGACAACCCGAACCTGGCGCCCTCCCTGACCGGAAACGGCATCACATGGGTCGCCTCCGACAACTCCCGGGACCCCGAACAGCGCCAGGTCGGCTCCGCCTCCACCGTCGCCCGCCACCCGATGAACGTCTACTACAACGTCGGCAACGCCGTCGAAGCGGTCGACGAGTACAACTGGATCTACACCTCCCGCGCCCAGGGCGGCAGCGGCATCTGCGAGGACCACGCGGACACCACCACCTGCCTGCCCGCACCTCTGGACACCGCCACCGGCTACGCCCAGAAGATCGTGCCGGCCGAGACCCGGACCGCACTCGGACACGTCCTCGCCAACGACCCGAAGCCGCACTTCATCCACCAGTCGAACCTGGCCGAGGAGCGCCTGGCCTACCCGGTCCTCAACGGGGTCATCGACGGCTACGACGCCCTGTTCGCCGCCGACACCCCGCTGATGAACGAGCGGATGAAGGACATCGGCACCGAACTCCGGCGCCGCGGCGCCTGGAAGAGCGCCGTCCAGGCCGGCCAGGTCAGCGCCTACCGCATCGGCTCCACCGTCACCGTCACCGCGCCGGCCGGGCTCGACGTCACCGCGACCCTCCCCTCCGGCACCCGGCTGGGCGGCGCCGCCTTCGGCACCCCCTACGCGGGACGCGCCTCCGGGTGGACCCCCTCGAACGGCAGCGCGCTCGACCTGACCCTGCCGTCGTCGACGCCCGCGGCGCCCTCCGCCCTGGCAGCGCCCCGGCCGGCACCCGCCACCGCACCCGCACCCGGTACGAGCGTCCCGGCCGGCGTGCGCGCGGGCGCGAAGGACACCGACCGGCGCTGAACCGGCGTCCGCCGGCCCGGGCCGCCCCCGCGCGGCCCGGCCCGGCCCGACCACCCCCACACACCGGCCGTGGAGCCCACCCATGCACGCTCACCACGGCGCGCGACGTCCCGGCGCGCCGCACGTCACCCTGCTCACCGAAGGCACCTATCCGCACAGTCACGGCGGGGTCAGCGTCTGGTGCGACCAGCTCGTCCAGGGCATGCCCGACATCGACTTCGACGTCATCGCCGTCACCGGCACCGGCCGGGAACCCCTGGTGTGGGACCTGCCGGGCCACGTCCTGGGAGTGAGGTCGGTGCCCATGTGGGGCGCACCCCCGGAAGGCCGGGCCCCCCGCGGCCGCGGCCACCGCAGGCTCTCCGGCGCCTACGAGCAGTTCCTCACCGCGCTGCTCGACCCCCGCGCCGAGGCCGGGTTCGCCCCCGCCCTCTCCACCATGGCGCGGGCCGCCTCCGACGGGGCCCTGAGCCCCTTCCTGCGCGGGGACCACGCCGTCGCGGTGCTCGCGGCGGTCTGGAACCGTCCGGGGCTCACCGTGCGCGAGGCCCGGCCGACCCTCCACGACGCCCTCACCGCGACCTCCCTGCTGGAACACGCGCTGCGCCCGCTGGCCGCCCCGCCCCCGGAGCACGGCGTGGCCCACGCGGTCAGCGGCGGTGTCGCCGTACTGCCCGGCCTGGCCGGACTGGAGCGGCACGGCGTCCCGCTGCTGCTCACCGAGCACGGCGTCTACCTGCGCGAACGCTACCTCGGGTACCGCACGGCCCCCTACCGCTGGCCGGTCAAGGCCGTCGTCCTGGGCTTCTTCCGGCTGCTGGCCGAGGAGAGCTACCGGCGGGCCGCCCTGATCACCCCCGGCAACCGCTACAACCGGCTGTGGGAGGAACAGGGAGGCGCCGACCCGCAGGCCATCCGTACCGTCTACAACGGCGTCGACCCGGCGGCCTTCCCGCCCGCCGGACCCGAGCCGGACGCGCCGACCCTCAGCTGGGCCGGCCGCGTCGACCCGATCAAGGACCTGGAGACCCTGATCCGGGCCTTCGCCCTGGTCCGCGAACGCGTCCCCGAGGCCCGGCTGCGCCTGTTCGGCGGGACGCCGCGCGGCGGCGAGGCCTACCGCGAGCGGTGCGAGGCACTGGCCCGCGACCTCGGGCACGCGGACGCCGTGACCTTCGAGGGCCGGGTGGACGACATCAAGGACGCCTACGCCGCGGGGAACGCCGTCATGCTCTCCAGCATCAGCGAGGGCTTCCCGTTCACCCTCATCGAGGCCATGTCCTGCGGACGGGCGACCGTGTCCACCGACGTGGGCGGGGTCCGGGAGGCCGTCGGCGACACCGGACTCGTGGTGCCGCCGCGCGATCCGGCGGCCATGGCCGCGGCGGCCCTGGAACTGCTGGGCGACCCCGGGCGGCGCGCCGCGATGGGCGAGGCGGCCCGGCTGCGGGTCATCGAGCAGTTCACCCTGCGCCAGACCATCGACACCTTCCGCTCCATCTACCTGGAACTGCCCCGGCTCGGCCGCACCCCGCTCACCGTACGCACCCCGGAGACCACGGCCGTCCCCACCCCGGTCCCCGCGGCGGGAACCGCGGCGCCCGGAGCCCCCGCGGACCGGGCCCCCGCCCCGGTGGTGCTCACGCCGGTGGCCGTCGCCGCCGGGCGGGCGCGCAGACGGGAACGGGCCCGCCCGCCCGTCCCGAGCTGGGCCCGCACGGCCGACGGACAGGCGGACCGCGAGGACGAGGCCTCCGCGGTCACCGGCACGGGGAGCCTCGCCGGATGAGCGGGCCGATGTCACTCGAACCCGGCGCGGCGCACCAGGACACGCTGGCGCTGCGCCTGGCCGACACCGCCGCGAGACCGCCGCGCCGGCCATGGGCCGAGACCCCGCTCGCCCCCGGACGGCCCGGCCCCGACGAGGCGGAGGTCAGCCGGCTCGCGGCCGAACTGGCCGACCGCGTCGGACCCGCCGTCCACCCCTACGAGGTCGCCGCCCTGCTGGAGGCGGAGGGCCTGTCGGCCGAGGTGATCCGGGAACGGTACGGACACCCGGACATCTTCTCCCTCGCCGCCGCGCTCTACGAGCGGGTGCCCCGGGTCTTCCCCGAGCCCGCCCGCGCCCCGGACCCCTGGCGCCCGGACACCCTGCGGTGCCTGCTGCGCGGGGTCCTCTTCGCCCTCCCGGGGCTGGCCTACCTGCTGACCGCACCACTGTGGAACCCCGGCCGGCACGCCGCCGGGCCCGTCGTCGCCGGAATCCTCTCCTGGGCGTGGGGCCAGGCCCTGGGACACCGCGCCTACCTGCGCATGGTGGCCGGGCGGCGGGAAGCGGGCCGGACCCTGCTGGTAGGGGCCCCGCTCGGAGCGGCCGCCGCCACGGCGGCGGGCGCCGCGGCCGCCGGGGGCGGCCCCGCGACCTGGGCGGTGGCCGCGCAGTCGCTCTACCTGGGCGCCGCCGGGATCCTGCTGGTGCTGGGCCGCGAACGGCTGCTGCTGCTCGCGCTCACCCCGCTGATCGCCGGGACCGCCGTCCTGCCGTGGTGGGAGCCGGGGCCCTGGCTCCGCGCCGGGCTCCCGGCACTGGCCCTCCTCGCGACGCTGGCAGCGGTCGCCCGGGTGCTGCGCGACGCGTACGCCGCCCCCGCCGCCCCCGACGGGGGAGCCCGGCCACCGCTGCGGCGGTCCCTCCCGTACGGGCTCTTCGGTCTGGCGGCGGCGGTCCTGGTGCTGCTGGAAGGGCGGGCCGAGCCGTACGCGGTCATCGCGCTGACCGTGAGCATGGGTCCGGCCGAATGGCTGCTGTACCGCTTCCGCGGCCTGTCCGTCACCGCACTCGGCTCGGCGTCGACGCCCGCGGGGTTCCTGCTGAGGTCCGCCGGGGTCCTGGCCCTCTGCCTGGCGGGATACCTGCTGCTCCTGCTGCCCGTCGCGCTGCTGACCGGCGCCGCCCCCGCCCCGCTGCTGCTGCTCGCCGCGACCCTGTGGACCGCGCTGCTGCTCCAGGCCTTCGGCGTCGCCTGGCCCCCGGCGGCGGTGTGCGCCCTGGCGGCGGCGGCCGCGGGCGCCGTCACCCTCCTCGGGCGGACGCCGGGACCGTCCGCCCTGACCCTGTCCTGCGGCCTCGCCGCACCGGGTCTCGTCGCCTGCACCCTCCGCGTCCTCGGACGCCCGGCCCGGCACGCCTGAAGACCGGCGGCCGGCCCGCCCCCAAGCCCGTACCCCTCTCCAACCCACCCGAAAGGTGCACCAGTTGACCTCCGCACCGCTCGCCGCCGTAACCGGAGCCGAAGGCTTCATCGGCTCCCACCTCACCGAGGCCCTCGTCGCCCGGGGCTACCGGGTCCGCGCCATGGCCCAGTACAACTCCTTCTCCTCCTACGGGTGGCTGGAGGCCCTGGCCCCCGACGTCCTCGACCAGGTGGAGATCGTTCTCGGCGACGTCCGCGACCCCGGGTCCGTGCGCGGCCTCCTCGAAGGCGCCGACGCCGCCTACCACCTGGCCGCGCTCATCGCGATCCCCTACTCCTACCGGGCACCGCACAGCTACGTCGACACCAACGTGACCGGCACCCTCAACGTGCTGGAGGCCGCCCGGGCCCTCGGCACCCCCCGGCTGGTGCACACCTCCACCAGTGAGACGTACGGCACCGCGCAGACCGTGCCGATCACCGAGGACCATCCGATCAACACCCAGTCCCCGTACGCCGCTTCGAAGGCCGGCGGCGACCGGCTCGCCGACAGCTACCACGCCAGCTTCGGGACCCCGGTGGTGACCCTGCGGCCGTTCAACACCTACGGACCGCGCCAGTCGATGCGCGCGGTGATCCCCACCGTCATCGGCCAGGTGGCGGCCGGGGAACGCGTCATAACCCTGGGCGACCTGCGGCCCACCCGCGACTTCAGCTTCGTCAAGGACACCGCCCGGGCGTTCCTCGCGGTCGGCACCGCATCCGCCGAGCAGGTCGTCGGGCGCACCTTCAACTCCGGTACCGGCGGCGAGATCTCGGTCGCGGACCTGGTCACCCTCATCGGCAAGGTCATGGACGTCCCGATCGAGGTCCGCGAGGACGGCGAACGACTGCGGCCGGCCGCCTCCGAGGTGATGCGCCTGGTCGCCGACGCGACCCGGCTCACCGCCGCCACCGGCTGGCGGCCCGCCCACACCCTGGAGGAAGGCCTCGCGCACACCGTCGAGTTCTTCCGCGACCCGGCCAACCTGGCCCGCTACAAGACCGGCATCTACAACATCTGACCGTCGGGCGCTCCGCCGACGTGCTCCACATCCCCCCACGTCACTCACCGTCCCCCATCCAACCCGAGGAGAGACCCATGTACGCAGTGATCCTGGCGGGCGGCAAAGGCGTCCGGCTCCGGCCCTACACCACGGCTCTGCCCAAGCCGCTCGTGCCCATCGGCGACGAGCACGCGATCCTGGAGATCGTGCTGCGCCAGCTGTCGACGGCCGGGTTCACCCGGTGCACCATCGCCATCGGTCACCTGGGCGAGATCATCCGGGCCTACGTCGGCGACGGATCCCAGTGGGGCATGAGCATCGACTACGCCACGGAGGAGAGCCCCCTCGGCACCATGGGCCCCCTGCTCAACCTGCGCGACCGCCTCCCCGAGCACTTCCTCGTGATGAACGGCGACGTGCTCACCGACCTCGACTACGCCGACGTGCTGCGCTGCCACGAGGAGTCGGGGGCGCCGCTGACCATCGCGACGTACCCGCGCAAGGTGCACATCGACTTCGGGGTGCTGACCACCGACGCCAGCCGGGTGGTCGGCTTCACCGAGAAGCCCAGCATGGACTACCACGTGTCCATGGGGGTGTACGGTCTCAGCCGGTCCACCCTCGACCACTACACACCGGGCCTGCCCCTCGGATTCGACGAGCTGGTCCTCGACCTGCTGGACGGTCAGAACCTGCCCCAGTCCTACGCGTTCGACGGCTACTGGCTCGACATCGGACGCCCCGACGACTACGACCGGGCCAACGCCGAGTTCACCAGCCGCAAGTCCCTGCTGCTCAAGGGAGCCTGAGCACCCCATGCGCATTCTCGTCCTGGGCCGGACCGGCTACCTGGGCGCCCATGTCGCCGACCGCCTGCGCGCCCTCCCGGGCGCGCGGGTGTTCGACGGCGGCCGCTCGCCCGAGGCCGCCTACGGCATCGACCTCGCGGCCGACCGGCCGGAGCGGCTGGCGGGCGTCCTGGCCGCGGCCGCCCCCGACGCGGTGGTCAACTGCGCGGGCGCGACCGGCGGGGACGCCGTCACGCTCGCCGAGGTCAACGCCCGCGGCCCCGCCGTACTGTGCGCCGCGCTGCGGGAGGCGGCGCCCAAGGCCCGTCTGGTGCACCTCGGTTCGGCGGCCGAGTACGGGCCCGGCGAACCCGGAGCCCCCGTCACCGAATCGTCCGCCACCCGCCCGGTCGGCCCGTACGGCGCCACGAAGCTGGCCGGCACGGTCGCCGTGGCGGCCTCCGGGCTGGACGGCGTGGTCCTGCGGGTGGGGAACCCGGTGGGGCCCGGCGCCCCACCGAGCGGGCTGCCGGGGCGGATCGCCGCACTGCTGCGGGAGGCCGGCCCGGACCCGGAGGCGGTGCTGCGGCTGGGCGACCTGTCCGCCCACCGCGACTTCGTGGACGTCCGCGACGTGGCCCACGCGGTGGCGCTCGCCGTCACCGCCCCCGCCCCGCTGCCGCCCGTCCTGAACATCGGCTCCGGCCGGGCCGTCCCCGTCCGCGAGCTGGTGCGGCTCCTGGCCGGCCGGGCCGGCTTCCGGGGGCGGATCGAGGAGGAGGCGGCCGGGTCGTCCCGTTCCGCCCAGGTGTCGTGGCAGTGCTCCGACATCACCGCCGCCGCGGAGGCCCTCGGCTGGCGCCCGCTCCACGGTCTCGGGGACGCACTCGCCGCGCTGTGGGCGGCGACCGCCCCGGGGGGAACCCGGACACCATGACCCTGCTCGTTCCGCTGTACGTCCACCCCGCCGAGGACCCGGGGGCCTGGCACCGGCTCATCACCGGAGCCGCCGGCACCTACGGGGTCGTCCTCAACCCGGCCGACGGGCCGGGCGAGCGCCCCGACCCGGCGTTCGCCGCCGCGGCCGCCGCGCTGCGGACGGCCGGAGCCCGCCTCCTCGGCTACGTGGACACGTTCTACGGGGCGCGCGGCCAGATCGAGGTCGTCCACGAGATGTGCCGCTACCAGGAGTGGTACGCGGTCGACGGCTGCTTCCTCGACCGGATGGCCCCCACCCGGCAGGAGCTGCCCGGAGCCCGCCGGCTGATCCGCTCGCTGCGCCGGCTGGGCGCGCAGCCCGTGGTGCTGAACCCGGGAGTCCATCCCGTGGCCGGATACGTGCGCCTCGCCGACCTGACCGTCACCTTCGAAGGACACTGGTCCACGTACGTCTCCTCCTTCACCAGACCCGCCTGGACGGCGCGGCACGCCCCCGAACGGTTCTGCCACCTCGTCTACGGGGTGCCCGAGGCCCTGGTCCCGCTGGCCGTGCGCACCGCCCGCGAACGAGGGGCGGCGGTGTCCGGGCCGGTGACGGGCGAACTCCCCAACCCCTGGAAGCAGTTGACCCCCGCACTCACCGGGACGGAACCATGAGCCCCACCCCGCCCGCCCGCCCCTCGCCTGCCCGCCCCCGCCTGCCGCTCCGCCTCGCGCTGCCGGCCGTCCTGACGGCGCTGGTCCTGACGGGCTGCTCCAGCACCGACGAGGACGACGACGCCGCACCGGCCCCTTCCGGCAGCCCGTCGCCGCCCGCCGGCGGCGGCCAGGCCTCCCCTCCCGCCCCCGACGGCCGGACGAAGCCGCGCTGGACACCGCAGCCCGGTCTGGCCTGGCAGTGGCAGCTCGACGGGAAGCCCGATCCCTCGGTCGACGTGCCCGTGTACGACATCGACGGGTTCGAGAACTCGGCGGCCGACGTGGCCCGGCTGCACCGGGACGGGCGCAAGGTGATCTGCTACGTCAACGTCGGGGCCTGGGAGGACTTCCGGCCCGACCGGGACGCCTTCCCCACCACGCTGTTCGGGAAGCCCAACGGCTGGCGGGGCGAACGCTGGCTGGACATCCGCCGTATCGACCAGCTCCGCCCGATCATGGAACGGCGCTTCGACATGTGCCGGGACAAGGGCTTCGACGCGGTGGAACCCGATCTGGTGGAGGCGTACGGCAACGACACCGGCTTCCCGCTGACGGCGGAGCACCAGCTCGCGTACAACCGCATGATCGCCGCCATCGCGCACGCGCGCGGGCTGTCGGTGGGCCTCAAGAACGACCTGCCGCAGATCCCCCAGCTCGAAGACTCGTTCGACTTCGCGGTCAACGAGGAGTGCGCCCAGTTCGGCGAGTGCGAGGCGCTGAGCCCCTTCATCACGGCGGGCAAGGCGGTCTTCCACGTCGAATACAAGGGGTCGACCTCGGGCTTCTGCCCCGAGGCACGCCGGCTCAAGCTGTCCTCGATGCTCAAGAACAAGGAACTGGACACCTGGCGCAAACCCTGCTGACCGGGCAGCCCCCTCCGCCGTCCCCGCGCCACGCAATGATCTCCGGCTCGTTGATCAGTCGGGCAGCCCACCGATCCGGGCCCCGACCGACGCACCAGGAGGACCTTTCATGGCCGAGACCGCGCTGCCGGTGATCCTTCTCGCGGATCCCGATCCGCTCCGCCGCCACGAGACAGCCGAGCTGGTACAGCGCTGGTACCGGGCGTCCTTCCGCGTCCTGCAGGTCGGCGGGCTGCCCGAGGCGGAGCGGGTGCTCCACTCGCTGGCCGGACGGAACGTGCCCGTCTCCACGGTGGTCACCGACGAGGACCCCACGCCGTACCTCGAACGCCACCCGGCCACACGCTGGTTGCTCCTCACCCAGGGCGGCTCCGCGCCCTCCGGCCCGTCCGTCCCGGTCGTCGACCGGACGCCCGAGACAGCCGCGGACGGCGCCGGTACGGGCCTCGCCGAGCGGCTGCGGGCCGCCCTCGACGACTCCCTCTGCGCGTGGAACGCCGAACGCCGCGGCGACCTGCCCACCGCCGAGGTGCGCGGCCACCGCTTCTCGCCGGCCGCCTACGAGATCCGGGACTTCCTCGGCCGCAGCGACGTCCTGTTCCGGTGGGTGCCGCAAGAGGAGCGCGGGGACGCCCCCGTGACCGTCCGGCTCGGCGACGGCACCGAGCTCGTCGACCCCTCGATCAGCGAACTCGCCGACCGGCTCGGCCTCATCCGGCCCGCCGAGCACGAGCGCTACGACGTCGCCGTCATCGGCGGCGGCCCCGGCGGGCTCTCCACGGCCGTGTACGCCGCCGCCGAGGGCATGAGCGTGGTCGTCATCGAGGACGACGCACCCGGCGGCCAGGCCGGATCCACGTCCAGGATCGAGAACTACCTGGGCTTCCCCGTCGGCCTCACCGGCGGCGACCTCGCACAGCGCGCCCTCCAGCAGGCCCGCCGGGTCCGCGTCGAATGGCAGCCCACCCGGGTGGCGACCAGGCTGATCCCCACCCAGTCCGGGGACCACACCGTCGAGTTCGTCAAGGCGGGCACCGCCGAGACCGCCTCGGTCTCGGCGGCCGCCGTGGTGGTGGCCACGGGCGTCGAATGGAACCGCCTGGCCAGCCCGGGCATCGACCGGCTGCTCAACTCGGGCGTGTACTACGGAGCTTCCCTCTCCGACGCCCCCTCGACCGCCGGCGAGGACGTCTACATGGTCGGCGCGGGCAACTCCGCCGGCCAGGCCGCCCTCTACTTCGCCCGCTACGCCCGCTCCGTCACCCTCGTCGTCCGGGGCACCGACCTCGGCGCCTCCATGTCGAACTACCTGGTCCAGCGCATCGAGCGGACGCTGGGCCTGAACGTGCTGCTCGGCACCGAGGTGGCCGAATGCCTCGGCGAGACCACCCTCACCGGCCTCCGCCTGCGCGAACGCACCGGAGCGGAACGCACCGTCCCCGCCCAGTGCCTGTACGTCCTGATCGGCGGCCGCCCGTCGACGGACTGGCTCGACGGCGCCCTGGAGCTCGACGACCGCGGCTACGTCCTCACCGGCACCGGCGGCGTGGGCCGCGACGCCCTCCCGATGGAGACCAGCCTGCCCGGGGTCTTCGCGGTCGGCGACGTACGGTCGGGCTCGGTCAAGAGGGTCGGCGCCGCGGTCGGCGAGGGCGCCGCGGTGGCCCACTGCCTGATCGAATACCGCCGCCGGCACTCCGGACGCTTCCGGGACGTCGGCGCCGTCGGCGGGTTCTGAACGCCTCGGGAGCCCCACGTCTCCGCTAGGGCGTGGGGTGCCATTCGGTCAGCAGGATCGTCGCGTCGTCGTACAGGCGCTGGTCCTGGTGGGTGAGGAGGTCCAGGACCAGCCGGCGCAGGGCCTCCGGGGCGGTGGCGCCCGAGGCCATGGAGCGGATGACGGTGTCGGCCAGCCGGGCCTCGCCGAACAGGTCGCCCGCCGCGGAGCGCGCCTCGGTGACGCCGTCGCTGTAGACGAGGACCCGGTCGCGGGGCTGGAGGCGCACCCGGTGCGGCGGGGGAGGGGCCTCGGCGTGGAAGCCCAGGCCGAAGGGCAGCTGCGCCCGGCGCTCCAGGGCCGCCGGTACGACGTGGCCGTCCCGGATCAGCAGGGGCGGCGGGTGGCCGCAGTTGATCCAGGTGAACTCCCCGTGATGGGTGTCCAGCCGGGCCAGGATGCCGGTCATCAGCCGGTCCGGGACCCATTTCTGGAGCGTCCGCTCGATGGTCGTGGCGATGTCCGCCAGCGTGCCGCCCGACCGGCGGGTGGAGCGGCACGCGGCCAGCCCCGCGGCGCTGGCGCCCCCGGACGCCAGGTCGTGTCCCATGGCGTCCAGCAGCGTCAGGTGCAGCAGGCCGTCGCTGAAGTTGTGGTCGAAGGCGTCGCCGCCGATGTCGTACGCCGGTTCCAGCAGGGCGGTGGAGGTCGCCTGGCTGGTGCCGATCGTCCGCGGCGGCAGGAACGCCCACACCAGTTCCGCCTGGAGCGTCATGGGCCGGCTGCGGCCCCTGACCACCAGGAGGTCGTTGTGGGTGGACTTGGAGACGACGACCAGGGTCGCCAGGGCCGCCAGGGTCCGGCACGTCTGCACGTCCCGCTGGTCCAGGGCCGGCCCGGTCGCCTGCAGGACCCCGACGCGCTCGACCCCGTCGACCATCGGCACCCATGCGGTGCCGCGGTCGCGCGACACCTGGACCTGCTGGCCGCGGTAGGCCAGACCGGCCAGCGAACCGTCGATGTCGAGCGCCTCCACCCGCTCGTCGGCCTCCGCGGCCTCCCGCGTCCCCGGACGGTCGGCGGCGAGCTGGGGCAGGGCCACGAGCCGTACCTGCTGGAGGTCGGCCAGGTACAGGTGCGTCCCGCCCAGGCCCAGCCGCCGCGCCGCCGCGTCGATCAGCGCGGGTACCTGGCGTGCCGAGGCGTCGTGCGAGCGCTCCAGCACCCATGCCAGCACGGCGCCCGTCCGGTCGGCGGCCACCGTTCTCACCCCGCCGTCCGGGTGCGGCCCGGTGCCGTACGGCTGCACATGCGCGGCCTCCCTGTCAGGCCGCCGCCCGTTCCCCCGCGCGGCGGTGCGGCCGGCGGCCGCGGATCAGCCGGGCCTCGACGCGGCCCGCGACGACACGGGTCTCGAAGGCCGGCTGCGGGGCCGTGGCCGGCCCCTCGACGTTCCAGCCGTCCGACAGCCGGAACAGGCTGCGGTGCCAGGGGCAGCGGACGCAGCCGTCCTCGATCTCCCCCTCCGACAGCGGGCCGCCCATGTGGGAGCAGCGGTCGGCCAGCGCGCGGACGGTCCCGTCGGCCTCGCGGACGACGAGGACGTCCACCCCGTCGACGCGGGCGAGGGAGGCCCGGCCCACCGGGAAGGCGGCCGCGCTCCCCAGGTGGTGCCACCCGTCCCGGACCTGGTGCCCGACCTGTTCGGCGTGGTTGGCGCCGGCCGCCTGCCGGTAGGCCAGATGGCCGCCGAGCGCGCCCGCCGCGCCCACCGTGGCGAGCCCGGCCATGGCCAGCGCCCGGCCGCGCCGGTCCCGGCCGTGGACCCGGGCGCGGAGGGAGGCGGCGTAGAGGGCGACCCCGGCGGTGTTGGCGAGGGCGTGGACGAGGCCGGTACGGGCCTGCTCGGGCGGCAGCTCCGCCCAGTCCGCCCACCCGGCCGCCGCGGCCGGCGCCGCCGCGGCCAGGCCGATCCCGACCAGGACGGGGGCGGCGGCGCGCCGCCGCTCGGGGAGCAGGTCCAGGACGGCGGCCGAGAGCCAGGTCCCGATCGGCACCTGGACGAGCACGGGATGGGCCGGATGCCCCAGGGGGCGGCCGTGGAGCAGGTCGCGCGCCGGGCCGAGCGGCAGCGCCCGGACGGCCTTGCGGAGGCCGTCGATCAGGGCGTCGGCCTGTGGGGCCGCTTCGATCCGCTCGACCGCCGTGAGCAGCGGGCCCGGGCCTGATGTCATACGGTGCGTGTCCATGGGGCGGCGTCTACCCGGGCTGCCGGAAGCCATGTGCGCTCCCGCCCGGCGGCCGGTGCATGGCCGGCCGTGCGGCGGGGCAGGGGCGTGCCGGGACCCAGGACAGACGCCAGGGAGAGCCACATGCCGGAAGAACCGGACCTCGGTGCCTTCGCCGTCGCGCAGGACGGCCCGCTCTACGTGGTCACGGCGGCCGCCGCCGGGCTGCGGGCCGGCTGCCTCGTCGGGTTCGCCTCGCAGTGCTCGATCGATCCCCCGCGCTTCGTGGTGTGGCTGTCGGTCGCGAACCACACGTACGGGGTCGCGCGCCGCGCCCGCTACCTCACCGTGCACCTGCTGCGCCGCGACCAGGAGGCGCTGGCGCGGCTCTTCGGCGGCCGGACCGGGGACCGCACCGACAAGTTCGCCCGGATCGGCTGGCGGCCCGGCCGGGGCGGCTGCCCCGTGCTGGAGGGCGTGGCGGACTGGTTCACCGGCCGGATCGAGGCCATCGTCGTCGGCGGCGACCACGAGGGGTTCCTCCTCGTGCCGGTGGAGAAGGCGCCCGAGGCCCCCGGGCCCGCCGCCGAGCCGCTCCGCTACGGCGACGTACGGGACCTGGAGGCGGGGCACCCGGCCTGAGCGCCGGGCCTCAGCCCCGCCGGACGGCCTCCCGGCGGCTGCCGGTACCGGGCGTGCGGGCGGAGGCCAGGGCGCGAGGTCGAGGCTGAGGCCCGCGGGACAGGCGTCAAGAGCGCGTCACAGGGCGAGCACGATCCCGTACGCGAGGAAGAACAGCGCCACGAGGACCGCCAGGAGCACGATGAGCACGAGCGGTCCCCTGGACCAGCCGCGCTTGAGCGGCCGGTGGGGTCCGGCTCCGGAGGCGGTGCTCGCCTCTGCGGGAGGGGTCTCTCCGGGCGGCACCGAGCCGCCCGCTTCCAGACCGGTGGTGTTGCGGGGATCGGGGTCGGGGGTGTTGGTACTCATGTCCGGCGTGTCCCCACAATCGCGCCGGGCATGCCCGGCGTGCGGGGCCACGGGGCGGGGCAGGGCACCCGGCTGTACGAGAGCGAGCGCGCGCGTCGGCTGCCCGGCGTGCGGGTACGGCCCGCCGACGTGGCCGTACGGGACGTGCCGCGTGCGTCAGGTCTCGTCCTGCGGCTCCTCCTCGACCACGTGCACGGCCGCCTCCTCGGCGGAGGCCGCCCCGCCGTTGACGCCGGTGTCGTGCGCCAGCACGGAGATGTGCCGCACCGTCGGCCCTTCCTCGGCCGGGGCCATCCGGCCCGCCCGCTCGCGGCCCGCCGTGGACGCGTCCCCGTGCGGATCGCCGGTCATGTCCTCGCTCTCGCTCGGGCCCCGGTCCTCCCCGGCCAGGTCGTCCCCCGGAGCGGTCTCGGAGCCGAGGCCCGCGTCGGCGCCGTCCGGCTCCGGCTCCTCCTGCGCGAGCCGCTGGTCGAGCGTCTCCCCGGACCGCTGCTCCGCGGCCGTCGTGCCGTGCCGGGTGGCCGCGAGGGGCCGGTCGGGCGGCGAGTAGCCGGTGTCCAGGGTCCGGTCCAGGTCCGGTTCGTCCAGGGCGTTCTCCATGTCCGGCTGGGATTCCCCGGGCTCCGCGTCGTCCCGGGGCTGGTACACCTCGTCCCCCCGGGCTTCGCTCTCGCTCATGGCCGTCGGCTCCTCTCCGGCGCGTTCTCGCCGTCGTGTCCGCGTCCGGCGGGGCGGCCGGCCTCGAACAGGTTGAGCAGCCGGCCCATGACCTCGTCGAAGTCCTCCCATGGGGTGGCCGGTTCCGTGACGGCCCGGCGGATGGTGCCGTCCGGGTGACTGCTTCCTTGCGCAGGCATGACGACCTCCTCTCGGTCGCGCGCGTCTTCCCCGGATCCGCGGGCTCATGCCGCCCGGAAGGTGTCCGCCGGCCGCCCATGAGTGCGGCCGGACGGGGTAGGCGCCGCATACGGCCGGCACCGGCCGGCCCGTCCCTCCGAGGAACGGAAAAGGAGAAGGTCATGCCCCGTGGCTCCTCCCCGAAGCGGGAACGTCAGTACGAGCACATCAAGGAATCGGCGCTCGACCGCGGCGAGTCCACGAAGCGGGCCGAGGAGATCGCCGCCCGCACGGTGAACAAGGAACGCGCGCGCTCCGGCGAGTCGAAGACGGCGAGCCGGTCTTCCACCCAGGACATGTCCTCGTCCAAGCGTGGCGGACAGCGCTCGCACAGCGGCTCCGAGGGGCCGACGAAGGAACAGCTCTACAACGAGGCGAAGAAGCGGAACATCAAGGGCCGTTCCCAGATGGACAAGGCCGAACTGAAGGAGGCCCTCGGCCGCTGATCCTTCCCCCGGGCCCCGGACCGAGCCCGTTCGAACGGGCCGGCCGGGGCGCCCGCACCCGAAACCGGCCGGTCGCCGAGCCGGGCGCCGGCCGCTTCCCAGGAGGCCGGAATGCGCCACCACTCACGCTTCGCCATCGCGGCGGCCGTCGTCGCCGTGGCCATGGGCACGTTCGCACCGTCGGCCCTCGCGGACCGGCACGGCGGGAACGACGACCAGAAGTTCGTCGTGACGATCCACCAGGGCAACCTGGCCGAGATCGCCGCGGGTACGGACACGCAGATGAACGCGCAGGACAGCTGTGTCAAGGACGTCGGCCGCACCCTGGTCAGGGACCACACCAAGCTGGACACCGACGTCAAGGCGCTGGCGGAGAAGCTGGACATCTCCCTGCCCGCCACGCCCACCACCGACCAGCAGCAACAGCTCAGGGACATCCAGGACAAGGCCGGGTCGGGCGGTTACGACACGGCATGGCTGAAGGCCCAGGAGGAGTCCCACGCGGCCACCCTGAAGATGATCGACGAGGAGATCGAGGACGGTGGCGACGCCCAGGTGGTGGCGGCCGCCCAGAAGGCACGTCCCGTCGTCGAGATGCACCTCCACATGGTCCGCGGCGGCACCTGCCACGTCACGGGCTGACGGAGTCCGAGGGGGGGGCGGGCCGTGGAGCCGGGGCAGACGCGAAACGGGACCGCGGCGAGCGTCGTGATCTTCCCCCCGGTCCACGGCCCCCGCGGTCCTGCCCGGCCCCCCTCACCTCTCCCTGGGGCCGGGCTCCGCATTGCACGAAGACGACCGCCATGTTCACTCCTGGGCCCCCGCGGGTCGGCGCCCAGGTGCGCCTCGATACGCCACACGTCGCAGTGGAGAGACCGGATGATTTCCGGCGGAACGCACCTCTGTGCGTCCCGGGCCTGGTCAAACGGGGTCGGCGTGCGCAAGGATCACGGCCGCACCACGCATGCACCTCCCCTTACCCCCGTCCCAGGAGGATCTGTATGGCTCGCCGCATATCCCGCGGCCTCGTCGCCGCGGCCACCGCCACCGTGGCGCTGCTCACCGTCGCCGGCCCGGTCTCCGCCCAGTCGGCCGGTACCGGCGCGGCCGGCTCCGTGCCGCCCCGGGCCCGGATCTTCATGGTCAACCCCGTCCAGTCCTCCGGCGACCAGTCGCTGACCGACGGCAAGGACGGCCGGGCCGCGGTCCCCGCCTCCGCGTACGCCCTGGCCGCGCTGGGCAACCTCGACGGCAGCGGCTCCCTGTCCGGCAAGTGGGCCACCGTGCAGTCGGAGACCGGCGGCCCGGCGCGCGTCGCGGACGCCGGCACGTACAGCCGCGACGACGACCAGTTCGAACAGGTCATGGCGTACTTCTGGGTCGACGAGGCCCAGGAGTACCTGCAGAGCCTCGGCTTCGGCAGCGAGCTGCCCGGCGCCAACAACCGCCCGCAGCCCGTCCGGATCAACCAGTGGGGCGCCGACAACTCCTTCTTCACCGACAAGAAGGCCGAGATCCGCTTCGGCAAGGGCGGCGTGGACGACGCCGAGGACGCCGAGGTCATCGTCCACGAGTACGGCCACGCCGTGCACAACGCCCAGGTGCCCGGCTTCGGCACCTCGCCGGAGGCCGGCGCGATCGGCGAGGCGTTCGGCGACTTCCTGGCCGTCTCCGTCGGCGCGTACGCGGACGAGGAGTACGGCTGGCCGCGCAAGACCGACCTGGCCTGCGTCGCCGACTGGGACTCGGTCGAGTACAGCGCGGCGCCGCATTGCCTGCGCCGGATCGACGGGAACAAGGTCTACGCCGACCGCGTCGGCGAGGTCCACGCGGACGGCGAGATCTGGTCCCGGGCGCTGTTCGACATCCGGGGGGCGCTCGGCGCCCGCACGGCCGGCCGGATCATCGTGAACGCCCAGTTCGGCTTCCGGCCGGACACGAGCTTCCAGGACGCGGCCCTGACGACCGTCGCCACCGCGGAGCGCATGTACGGGGCGGACGCGGCGGCCGCCGTGCGCGCGGCCTTCCGGGCCCGGCAGATCCCCGGCGTGTAGCCGGTCGTCGAGGCGCGGCCCCGGGCCGGCGGCGCCTCGACG
>NZ_JBEZWL010000146.1:0-18382 GCF_040648015.1 Streptomyces sp. NPDC029216
CCGAAGGCCATCGCGAAGCGACGCGACGAAGGAGCGCCCTTGACAGGCCGGCCCGACACGGAAGGACGATGAGACTGACGGGAAAACCCCAACCCTTCTCTGAGACCGCCCCACCGAAACCCCGCCACCCCCGGCCCCGGCCCCGGTTCACTGTCACCCCCCCGGCACCCGTTCCGCCTCCCTCGACAGCGCCGCCAGGACCGGGGCGATCAGGGGGTGGGTCTCCGCGCCGCGGCGGGCGGCGGCGAAGACGCGGCGGGTGGCGGCCGGGCCCGAGACCGGGCGGACGCGGACCTCCTTGAGGTCCATGCCCCGCAGGGCGGAGCGCGGGACCAGGGCCACCCCGGCCCCCGCGCCGACCAGGGCCGTGACGGCCCTGAAGTCGTCGGAGGAGTGCACGAAGCGGGGCTGGAAGCCCGCCAGTTCGCAGGCCAGCAGGGTCACGTCGTGGCAGGGGTTGCCCGGGTACTGGCCCACCCACTCCGCGTCGGAGAGGTCCGCCAGGGCCACGGCGGGCAGGTCGGCCAGGGGGTGGCCGACGGGCAGGACCGCGTCGAAGGGCTCCGCGTACAGCGGGATCACCGACAGGCGGCCGTCGTCGGCGCCCGGCGCGCCCCGGTACTCCACCGCGAGGGCCAGGTCGGCCTCGCCGTCCAGCAGCTGCGGCAGGCTCTGGTCGCCCTCCGCGTCCCGGACGCGGAGCCTGATGCCGGGGTGCTCCAGTGCCAGGCGGGCTATGGCCGGGGCCAGCACCTCGGCGATGCCGGTCGCGAAGGCGGCCACCGTGACCTCGCCGGCCGCGCCGCCCGCGTAGGCGGCGAGTTCCGCCTCGGCGCGCTCCAGCTGGGCCAGCACCTCGTGGGCGTGGCCGAGCAGGATCTCCCCGGCCGCGGTGAGCCGTACGCCCCGGCCGCTGCGGGTGAGCAGGGTGTGGCCGGTCTCCTGTTCCAGCGCGGCGAGCTGCTGGGAGACGGCGGAGGGGGTGAGGTACAGGGCTGCGGCCGCGGCGGTCACCGTACGGTGGTCCGCCACGGCCCGCAGGATGCGCAGCCGGCGGGGGTCGATCACCCCTCCATGATGTCAGCCCTGAGCAGCGGAAAGTGCCGCGCGGGCGTCCACGAAGGCGGCCACCGCGCGCTCCACGTCGGCCGTCGAGTGGGCCGCCGAGAGCTGGACGCGGATACGGGCCTGGCCCATCGGGACGACGGGGTACGAGAAGCCGATCACGTACACCCCGCGCTCCAGGAGCAGCTCCGCCATCCGGGCCGCCTCGGAGGCGTCGCCGATCATGACGGGGGCGATGGCGTGGTCGCCGGGGAGGATCTCGAAGCCGGCCTCGGTCATCTTCGTGCGGAAGAGCTTGGTGTTGGCGGCGAGCTGGTCGCGCAGGTCGCCGGCGGACTCCAGCAGGTCGAGGACCTTGAGGGAGGCGGCGGCGATGACCGGGGCGAGGGAGTTGGAGAAGAGGTACGGGCGCGAGCGCTGGCGCAGCAGTTCGACGATCTCGGCGCGGGCGGCGACGTAGCCGCCGGAGGCGCCGCCGAGGGCCTTGCCGAGGGTGCCGGTGATGATGTCGATCCGGTCCATGACGCCGTGCAGCTCGGGGGTGCCGCGGCCGCCGGGGCCGACGAAGCCGACGGCGTGGGAGTCGTCGACCATGACCATGGCGTCGTAGCGGTCGGCGAGGTCGCAGATCTCGGTGAGCGGGGCGACGTAGCCGTCCATGGAGAAGACGCCGTCGGTGACGATGAGCTTGCGGCGGGCGCCGCCCTCGGTGGCCGTCTTCAGCTGGGCCTCCAGGTCCGCCATGTCGCGGTTGGCGTAGCGGAAGCGGCGGGCCTTGGAGAGGCGGATGCCGTCGATGATGGAGGCGTGGTTGAGGGCGTCGGAGATCACCGCGTCCTCGGCGCCGAGGAGGGTCTCGAAGACGCCGCCGTTGGCGTCGAAGCAGGAGGAGTAGAGGATCGTGTCCTCCTGGCCGAGGAAGGCCGACAGGCGCGCCTCGAGCTCCTTGTGGACCTCCTGGGTGCCGCAGATGAAGCGGACCGAGGCCATGCCGTAGCCCCAGCGGTCGAGGGCGTCCTTGGCGGCGGCGATGACCTCGGGGTGGTCGGCGAGGCCGAGGTAGTTGTTGGCGCAGAAGTTCAGGACCTCGCCGGGGGCGCCGCCCGCGGTCACCGCGACGGCGGCGCTCTGCGGGGTGCCGATGACACGCTCGGGCTTGTGCAGGCCCGCTGCGCGGATCTCGTCGAGGGTGGTGCGGAGGTCTTCGCGTACGGACTCGAACATGGGCTTCGGTTTCTCCTTGTGCGGTCGGGAGGAGGGCCGGGGGGTGGGGCCGGGCCCCGCGGAGGGGGGAGGGTGTGCGGGGCCCGGCCCGGAGGGAGATGGTCTTGTGATGGCGGCGGCGGCCGACGCGGCGACGACCGTAGCGGCTGCCGGAGCCGTTGTCGGCCGGTCCGGCCGTACGTGGCCGGGGGTCCGCCGTCGGCCGGGTCGCTACTTCGTCCAGTCCAGGATGATCTTGCCGCTGCGGGCCGTGGAGGCCTCGTCGAAGGCGGCCTGGAAGTCGGTGTGCGAGTAGCGGCCGGTGATGACCGGGGTCAGGTCGAGCCCGCCCTCCAGCAGCACAGTCATCGCGTACCAGGTCTCGAACATCTCGCGGCCGTAGATTCCCTTGATGGTGATCATCGAGGTGACGACCTTGGCCCAGTCGACCGGGAACTCCTGTGCCGGCAGGCCCAGCATCGCGATCTTGCCGCCGTGGGTCATGTTGTCGATCATGTCGCGCATCGCCTCGGCGCGGCCGGACATCTCCAGGCCGACGTCGAAGCCCTCGCGCAGGCCCAGGCGGGTCTGCGCGTCGGCGATGGAGGACTCGGCGACGTTCACGGCGAGCGTGGCGCCCGCCTTGCGGGCGATCTCCAGGCGCTCGGGGCTGACGTCGGTGATGACCACGTTGCGTGCGCCGGCGTGCTTGGCGACGGCCGCCGCCATGATGCCGATCGGGCCGGCGCCGGTGATCAGCACGTCCTCGCCGACCATCGGGAAGGACAGCGCGGTGTGCACGGCGTTGCCGAAGGGGTCGAAGATGGCCGCCACGTCCAGGTCGACCGGGGTGCGGTGCACCCAGACGTTCTGGGCGGGCAGGACGACGTACTCGGCGAAGGCCCCGTCGCGTCCGACGCCGAGCCCGATGGTGGAGCGGCACAGGTGGCGGCGGCCGGCCAGGCAGTTGCGGCACTTGCCGCAGACCAGGTGGCCCTCGCCGCTGACCAGGGCGCCGACCTCGATGTCGCGGACGTCGGAGCCGAGCGCGGCGACCTCACCGACGAACTCGTGGCCGAGGACGAGGGGGGTCTTGACGGCGCCCTGCGCCCAGCCGTCCCAGGCGCGGATGTGCAGGTCGGTCCCGCAGATACCGGTGCGCAGCACCTTGATCAGCACGTCGCCGGGCCCGTACTCGGGCTCGGGGACGTCCATGAGCCACAGGCCGGGTTCGGCCTTGTGCTTGACGAGTGCCTTCATGGGGGTGGCTCCAGGCTTGCGGAAGGAGGGGTCGCCGGGCCCGCTGGTGCGCGAGCGGCGGGGTGACGGGCACCAATCTGCCGATCGGCGCGGTGATCAGTCCATCGAGACTTTCTTAAGCGGGTCGACAGCGCAGCTTCACGCCTATGCTCCTCCCTGGAACGGGGTAGGGCCCGGTCGGGGATCGGCGGTACGGTCCGGGGCCGGGGTGAAAGGGGAGGTGAGGGGCGTGCCGAGTCTGCGCAGCAGGGCGCTTTCGGCCGCACTGGTCGCGACGGGCCGGCGAAGACGGTTCGCCACCGCGGAGGCGGTACGGGCGACGGTGGCGGAGGCGGCCCGCAGGCCGGCCTCGCACCTGCCGCCGCGTTCGCTGGGGCGGGTCGCCGAGGTGTCGCGCACTTTCGTCGGTGCCTGGCCCGTGTACGACGCCTCCCCGCGCGGGGAGGAGCCGGTGGCGCGGGTGCTGTACGTGCACGGCGGCGCGTACATCAACGAGCTGGTGCGGCCGCACTGGTCGCTGATCCGGACGCTGGTCACGCGGGCCCGGGCGCGGGTGGTCGTACCGGCGTACGTGCTCGCGCCGCGCGGGACCGCCGACCGGACCGTCCCGGTGGCCGCGGACCTGCTGAGCGGTCTGATCGAGAGCGGCGGCGCGGGCGGGACGGTGCTGATCGGGGATTCGGCCGGGGCGGGGATGGCGCTGGCCGCCGCGCAGCGGCTGCGGGAGCGCACCGGGGCGCAGCCGTCCCGGATCGTGCTGATCTCGCCGTGGCTGGACGTGAGCATGAGCCATCCGGGGCAGGCGGCGATCGAGGCGGCCGATCCGGTGCTGGCCCGGCCGGGGCTGGCCGAGGCGGGGCGGCTGTACGCGGGGACGCTGACGGCGGACGATCCGCGGGTGAGCCCGCTGCACGGGTCGTTCGCGGGGCTGGCGCCGCTGACGGTGTTCACCGGGACGCGGGACGTGCTGACCACCGACAGCCGGGAGCTGCTGCGCCGGGCGCGGGCGGCCGGGGCGGAGGTGGAGTGGCACGAGGAGCCGGGCATGCCGCACGGGTATCCGCTGCTGCCGGTCCCGGAGGGGCGGGCGGCCCGGGAGCGGATCGTGGAGCTGGTGCGGGCGACGGCGGACGAGGAGTGAGCCCGGGCCGTGGTGGGGCCCGGGCCTGATCCGGCTGCCACGGTCTACGCGGTGCAGGTCATCAGGGAGCTGACGGGCGCCGCGCGGTAGGCGGTCCAGTAGGCCTCGTCGCGGGCCGCGTCGGCGGGCGGGGTGCGGCTGGGCTGCCAGCCGACGGTGGAGAAGCCGGCGTCGACGGCGGCCTCGGCGAAGTCGGCGTGCGCCCATTCGCGGTACTCGAAGTGGAGCGGGGGTTCGGTCAGGAACTGGGCCTTCAGCAGGGGTGCGTCGCCGTCGGGCACCCGGTCGAGGATGCGCATCCCGTACGGGGACCAGTCGACGTGCGGGAAGGCTCCGGGGTTGCGGACCAGGGACAGCAGCCGGCCGCCGGGGCGCATGTTGGCGCGGATGCCCCGGAACATGGCGTGCAGGGCGGC
The DNA here is from genome assembly GCF_040648015.1 of Streptomyces sp. NPDC029216. NCBI lineage: Bacteria > Bacillati > Actinomycetota > Actinomycetes > Kitasatosporales > Streptomycetaceae > Streptomyces > Streptomyces sp. NPDC029216. The sequence continues at coordinate 5,086 of NZ_JBEZWL010000146.1, forward strand.
GCGGTCGGGGGCGTGGCTGAACAGGTAGACGGCGGTGACCAGGTCGAAGGGGCCGAGCCGGGGCATGTCGGCGGCGTCGGCGACGACGTACTCGACGGCGGCGGTGGGACCGCCCCGGCCGCTCTGCCGTTCGCGGGCCCGGCGGACGCGGTCCGGGCAGCTGTCGACGCCGACGGTGCGCCGGGCGCCGCCGCTCGCGAGCAGCGCGGCGGTGCCGCCGTGTCCGCAGGCCACGTCGAGGGTGTCGAGGTCGCGGACCCCGCCGAGGGCGTCGAGGGCGGTGCGGAGGGTGTAGGCGTCGGCGGCGGTGAAGGCGGCCCGGGGCGCGGGGTGGCTGGACGTGTCGTCGTGCATGCCGCCATGCCTCCCCGGCGGGGGCGCGGGGGACGGCCGGCGGGCCGGTGCGTCCCCCGTACGAGGGAGGCGTTCGGGTCAGTGCGTACGGCGTACGGGGCGGGGCGCGGGGGGGGGTCCCGTCAGCCGGCGACCAGTTCGCGGGCGCAGGCGCGCAGCCAGGCGTGCGCGGGGTCGGCGTCGTGGCGGGGGTGCCAGGCGAGGCCGAAGGGGAGCGGCGGGAGTTCCAGGGGGACCTCGAAGGTGACCAGGCCGAGCGCTTCGGCCTGAGCGGTGGTGCGGGTGGGGATCAGGCCGATCAGGTCGGTCTCGCGCAGGACGAACAGGGAGGCGGGGGTGGAGCCCATGCTGCCCACGACCCGCCGGTACAGGCCCTGTTCGGCGAGGGCGGTGTCCACGGGCCCTTCCAGCCTGCCGCGCCGGGAGACGGTCAGGTGTTCCCCGGCGGCGAACCGGCGCGCGGTGAGGCGGCCGCGCAGCAGCGGGTGCCCGGAGCGTACGACGCCGAGCATCCGTTCGTCGACGAGGTGCTCGCTGCGTACCTCGGGGGAACGGCTGTCGATGACGCCGAGTTCCAGGTCCGCGACGCCTTCGCGCAGGGCGGGTACGTCGATGTGGCTCTCCGACAGGAACCGCAGCCGTACTCCGGGGGCCTCGCGGCCGATGCGCTGGAAGAGGGTGGCGCCGAAGGTGGCGGCGAAGGAGTCGTGGGCGAGGACGGTGAAGGTGCGCTCCAGGGTCCTGAGGTCGACCTCGCCGCCGGTGAGGAACAGGGCCCTGGCCCGTTCGACCACCGCGCGGACCTCGCCCTGGAGGGAGAGGGCGTGGGGGGTGGGGACCATCGTGCGGCCGGCCCGGACGAGGACGGGGTCGCCGAGGGCCTTGCGGATCCGGCCGAGGGTGCGGCTCATGGCGGGTTCGGAGAGGTGGAGGCGGGCGGCGGCCCTGGAGACGCTGGACTCTTCGAGGAGGACGTCGAGGGCGAGGAGCAGGTTCAGGTCGAGCCCGGCCGATCCGGATTGCGTCACACGCATTCATCCCTTGCGGAACTTGCACTGGAAAGCAGGTCACTCCAACTCTACGGTGGTTCCACGGGGGTTGATCTCCCCCGTCCACCCACCACCGTTCACCGACTCCCAGGAGGAGCCGTGCTCCGCCATGCCCGTACACCGGCCGAAGCCGTTCCCGGCCCCGGCCCTTCCGGCCCCTCCGGGCCGGCCGTTCCCGCCGCCCCCGGCCTGTCCCGCGCCGCCCTGCTCGTGCTGTGCGCCTGCGTGCTGGTCGCCCAGGGCATGGTCGCGGCGGTCAACCTGCTGATCCCGCAGCTGGCCGCCTCCACGCTGCACCCGAGCCCCGGACAGCTGCTGTGGTCGGTCGACGCCTATGTGATCGTCTTCGCCGCCCTGCTGATCCCGGCCGGGGCCCTGGGCGACCGCTACGGGCGCAAGGGCGCGCTGCTGGCGGGGCTCGGCCTGTTCGCCGGGGGCGGGGCGCTGAGCGCGCTCGCGCAGGACCCGGCGGTGCTGATCGCCGGGCGCGGGCTGTGCGGGGCGGGAGCCGCCCTGATCATGCCCGCCACCATGTCCGTGCTGGTCCACCTGACCCCGCCCGAGCGGCGCCCCCAGGCGCTGGCCACCTGGACGCTCTCCGCCGGCCTCGGGGGCCTGGCGGGCAACGTCGGCGGGGGCCTGGCCGGAGAGTTCCTCACCTGGCGGGCGCTGTTCTGGGCGGTGGTGCCGCTGGCCGCGCTGCTCGCCCTCGCGGTGGCGCGCACGGTGCCCCGTACGCCGTCGCGTCCCGACGCGGCCGTCGACCCGCTGGGGGCCCTGATCCTGGCGGGGGCGCTGTTCGCGGTGGTCTACGGGATCATCGAGGGGCCCTCGTACGGCTGGTCCTCGGCGCAGGTTCTGGCCGCCTTCGGGACCGGGGCGGTGCTGCTGGCCGTGTTCACCGGCTACGCGCTGCGCGCCGCCCGTCCGCTGCTGGATCCGCGGATCTTCGCCTCCCGCAGGCTGCGCGCCGGGACGCTCGGCATCGGCGCCGCCTTCTTCGGGCTCTTCGCCCTGTTCTTCGTCAACGCCCAGTACCTGCAGTACGCGAAGGGCTTCTCGCCCGCCGGGACGGGTTTCGCGATCGTGCCCCTGACCGTCGGCATGGTGCTGGTGCCGCGCCTCGGTGCCCGCCTCCAGCAGCGGACCGGGCCCCGGCTGCCGGCGGGGGCCGGGCTCGCGCTGATCGCGTTGGGCCTGCTGCTCGTGTCCACCGTCGACGCGGGGACCCCGTACGCGGTGTACGCCGGCTACCTGCTGGTGCTGTCGGTGGGGACGGGGCTGTGCGCGCCCTCGCTGACCGTGACGGTGGTCTCGTCCCTGCCGCCGCACCAGGCGGGGCTGGGTTCGGGGCTGAACACGGCCGCGCGGGAGATCGGCGCGGCCCTGGGAGTGGCGGTGGTCGGCACCGTGCTGGCCTCCCGGTTCCACGGGAACCCGGCGGCGGATCCCGCGCAGGCGGCCGCCTTCACGGACGCGATGGGGGTGGCGCTGCGTACGGTGGCGGCGGCCCTGCTGGTCGCCTCGGCGGCGGTGGTGTTCTGCTACCGGGAGCGCCGGAGTGCAGCGGCCGGGGGCGAGGGAGCATCCTGACTGTGTGACGGCGAGACCGGACGGCGGCGGCCCGGCGTCCGACGCCGCGGACCTGGTGCTCGCGCGTGCGACGGTGGGTGCCGTGCAGGCCCTCGGCGGCTACGCGGGCGGGGTCTACCTGCGCTCGGGCACGGAGGGGCTGCTGCGGATGGCGGCGGTGACGGGCCTGCCGGGGCCGCTGTTCCGGCCCTGGTGGCGGATCCAGGTGAACCGCCCGTACCCGGTGGCGGAGGCCTTCCGGTACGGCCAGGCCGTGCACCTGCCGGACGGGGAGGCGGCGATGCGGCGCTTCCCCCAGCTGATGGCGGGGCTGCCGTTCCCGTTCGGGTCGCTCTACGAGCCGGTGGGCGCCGGGCCGCGGCGGTTCGGGGTGCTGCTGGTGGTGCGTCCGGCGACGCCCGGGGTTCCGGTCGGGGCCGCCGACCGGGGGCTGATGCGGGCCGCCGCCGACGGGCTGGCGCGGGAGCTGGCCGGGCTGGAGGCCGCCGGGGAACCGGTGCTCTGGGACGGGGATCCGCTGTGCGTGCCGTGGCCCGTGCCGGGCGGGGGCGCCGGGGAGGCCGCGGACCGGCTGGCGCAGGCGGTGCTGTCCGTGGACCGGCAGGGTGCCATCGGCTTCGCCAACACCGCCGCCGGGGAGCTGCTCGGCCTGCCGGCGGCGGGGCTGCTGGGGCGCGGGCTGTGGGAGGCGCTGCCGTGGCTGGGGCACCCCGCGTACGAGGACCACTTCCGGGGGGCGTTCCTGTCCGGGGAGCCGGTGCGTTTCGGGGCCCGGCGCGGGGCGGACGCGGATCCGCCGTCGCTGTCGGTGGGCCTGTACCCGGCGCCGTCGGGGGTGACGGTGACCCTGGACGCCTCCGAGCGGCCCGGCCACGCGCCCGGTCCGGTGGCCGTGCCGGGATCTCCGGCCGCCGACCAGGCCTCGGCGCTGTACCGTCCGGTGGCACTGGCGATCGCGCTGACCGAGGCGGTGACGGCCCGCCAGGTGGCCGCGGTGGTCACGGAGGAGCTGCTGCCCGCGTTCGGGGGCCGGCAGCTGGCGATCTACCTGCTGGACGAGAGGCACCTGCACCTGGCCTGGGAGACCGGTTTCCCGCAGGGGTTCCTGGACCGCTTCGACGGGGTCTCCCTCGACGTGCGGCTGCCGGGCGTGGAGACCCTGACCTCGGGCCGGCCGCTGTTCTTCGAGTCGATGCAGCACCTGGCCTCGGCCTATCCGGGGATCCCGCTGGACGCCGACGAGGGCGCCCGCGCGTTCCTGCCGCTGATCGCCTCCGGCCGTCCGGTGGGGTCCTGCATCCTCGGTTTCGACGCCGCGCGCGGGTTCCGCCCGGAGGAGCGGATGGTGCTCACGGCGCTGGCCGGGCTGATCGCGCAGGCCCTGGCGCGCGCTCAGCGCTACGACAGCGAGGCGGCGCTGGCCCGGGGGCTCCAGTCGGCGCTGCTGCCGCACCGGCTGCCGGTGACGGGGCGGGTGACGACGGTGGGCCGGTACCTGCCCGGTTCGGCCGGGATGGACATCGGCGGCGACTGGTACGACGTCGTCGAGACGGGGCCGGAACGGCTGGCGCTGGTGATCGGGGACGTCCAGGGCCACGGGGTGGCGGCCGCGGCGACCATGGGCCAGCTGCGCAGCGCCGTACGGGCGTTCGCGCTCAGCGGCAATTCGCCGGAGCAGGTGGTGGGCGGCACGAACCGGCTGCTGATCGACCTGGATCCGGGCCAGTTCGCGAGCTGCTGCTACGTGCTCCTCGATCCGGGGTCCGGCCGCGCGGTGGCCGCCCGCGCCGGGCATCCGCAGCCGCTGCTGCGCCACGCGGACGGCCGTGCCGAGGTGCTGGACCTGGCGGGCGGGGTGGTCCTCGGCGTCGACCCGGAGGCCTCCTACCCGGAGACGGAGCTGCTGCTGGAGCCGGGCGCGGTGCTGGCGATGTACACCGACGGGCTGGTGGAGGTGCCGGGGGCGGACATCGACGAGGGCGTGGAGCGGCTACGGGCCGCGCTGGCCGCCGCCCGGCCCTCCCCGCTGACGGAGACGGCCGACCGGCTGGTGGGCGAGGCGAGCGGGCGGGCGGACCGGCCGGACGACATCGCCCTGCTGCTGGCGTCCCGGGCCTGAGGTGCCCACGGGCCGGACCGAGAGCAAAGCGGAAGGAAATTCATCCGGATCTCCGTGCGGTTCCCGCACCCCGCCCCGGACCGGTATTTACGCGGCCTTGACACTCGGAACCGCGTGTCGCGCTTGCACCGTACGACGGAATCCGCACATGGACAGCTCTTGACCTGCGGATGTCGTCGAGCTTCCATATCGGCCACGGGAGCCACAGCACGGAAGTACCCACCACCGCCTCGGAGGCGATACCGCTCCCGCACCCCCTTTCTTCGCAACTGCCGATCGGAATCCCGCACCGATGACTGAAACGATCAGCGCTCCTCAGGCGCTCGCCCCCGCCACCGGGCCCACCCCCCAGAAGCTCAAGCGCTCCATCGGCGTCGTCGGCGGGACCCTGCTCACGCTGTCGTGCGTGACGCCCGCCTCGACCCTGTTCGTCGTCGTGCCCGATCTCTTCTCCAGCCTCGGTACCTGGGCCGCGCTCACCATCGCGATCGGCTCGCTGCTCTGTATCGGCGTCGCGTTCTGCTATTCGGAGCTGGGCACGCTCATCCCCAGCGCGGGCGGCGAGTACGCCATGGTCTCCACGCTCGCGGGACGGCTCGCGGGCTGGCTGGTGTTCGTCCTGTCCCTGCTCGTGGTGATGATCGTGCCCCCGGTGATCGCCATGGGGACGGCCGACTACCTCGCCCCGGTGGTGGACGTCCCGGCCCCGGTGGCCGGCGGCGCGGTGATGCTGCTCGCGACCCTCGCCGGTCTGCTGGACCTGCGGGCCAACGCCTGGATCACCGGCGTCTTCCTGGTCCTGGAGGTGGTCGCCGCCGCGCTGGTGGCCGTGCTGGGCTTCGCGCACAGCGAGCGGGGCGCCGACGCGCTGGTGCACGGCACGGTGGCCGCCGAGGGCGGCGGCACCTCCACGGTGACGGCGATGATGGTGGTCTCCGGTCTGGCCGTCGCCCTGTTCATCACCCAGGGCTTCTCGACGGCCGTCTACCTCTCCGAGGAGCTGGAGAAGCCGCGCCGCAACGTCCCGCGGACCGTGCTCGCCACCCTCGCCATCTCCACCGCCGTCATCCTGGTCCCGGTCGTCGCGATCACCGTGGGCGCCCCGGACCTGGACGCGCTGACCTCCGGCGACCTCGGCGCGATGGTCACCGCCTGGTCGAACTCGGCCGTCGGCACGTTCGTCAGCCTCTGCGTGGCCCTGGCCATCGTCAACGCCGGCATCGTGATGGTCATCCAGAACTCCCGCGTGCTGTTCGCCTCGGCCCGCGACAAGGCCTGGCCCGAGCCGGTCAACCGCGCCCTGTCCCGCCTGGGCCGCTTCGGCTCCCCCTGGGTGGCCACCCTGCTGGTCGGCATCCCGGGCGCGGGGATGTGCTTCGTCAACCTGGACACCCTGTACGGGGTGACCGGCGTGTCGGTGACCGGCATGTACCTGCTGGTCGCGGTGGCCGCGCTGTTCAGCCGGCGCGGGGCGCACCGCGAGGCGGCGGCCTGGCGGATGCCGCTGTGGCCGGCGGTGCCGATCGCGCTGATCGTCGTCTTCGCGTACATCCTGACCCAGCAGGAGACCTCGTACCTGCTGTGGACGGGCGGCATCACCGCCGTCGCGACCCTGTACTGGGCGCTGTACCTGCGGCCGCGCAAGGACACCCGCTGGCTGGTCAGCATCCCGGACACCGAGGAGCCGGCCGGGGCGTAGCCGCCGGCCGTACCTTCCCAGCCCCGTGGGGCCGTCGCACACCGCGACGGCCCCACGGCCGTCCCCGGGGTCAGGGGCCGTCGTCCCCGGCACCGAGGGTGAGGGCGGTGTTGACCAGGCCGATGTGGCTGAAGGCCTGGGGGAAGTTGCCGAGCTGGCGCCCGCTCACCGGGTCGTACTCCTCGGCGAGCAAGCCCACGTCGTTGCACACGGCCAGCAGGCGTTCGAAGAGCTCGCGGGCCTCCTTGGGCCTGCCGGTCAGGTACAGGGCGTCGGCCAGCCAGAACGAGCAGGCCAGGAAGGCCCCTTCGTCGCCGGGCAGTCCGTCGATGGAGGGGCCCTCGGTGCTGTAGCGGCGGACCAGGCCGCTGCTGCCGAGTTCGTCCCGTACGGCGTCGACGGTGCCGATGACGCGGGGGTCCTCGGGCGGCAGGAAGCCGACGCGGGGGATGAGCAGGGTCGCCGCGTCCAGTTCGCGCGAGCCGTAGTACTGGGTGAAGGTGCCCCGCACGGGGTCGTAGCCGTGCTCGCAGACGTCGCGGTGGACCTCGTCGCGCATGGCCCGCCAGCGTTCCACGTCGCCGGGCATGTGGGGGGCGGCCTCCAGGGTCCGCACGGCGCGGTCGGCGGCCGCCCAGGCCATCACCTTCGAGTGGGTGAAGTGGCGGCGCGGGCCGCGCACCTCCCACAGCCCCTCGTCGGGGCGGCGCCAGTTGTGCTCCAGGAAGTCGAGGAGGGCGAGCTGGATCTTCCAGGCGTGCCGTTCGGAGGCCAGTCCGGAGGAACGGGCCAGGTACAGGGAGTCGAGGACCTCGCCGTAGACGTCCAGCTGGAGCTGGTCCACGGCCGCGTTGCCGACGCGGACGGGCGCGGAACCGGCGTATCCGCGCAGCCACGGCAGCTCCGTCTCGGGGATGCGCCGCTCGCCGCCGATGCCGTACATGATCTGGAGGTCGGCCGGGTCTCCCGCGACGGCGCGCAGCAGCCAGGCCCGCCAGGCCCGGGCCTCGTCGAGGAAGCCGGTGCTCAGGAGCGCGTTGAGGGTCAGGGTGGAGTCGCGCAGCCAGCAGTAGCGGTAGTCCCAGTTGCGGACCCCGCCGAGTTCCTCCGGCAGGGAGGTGGTGGCCGCCGCGGCGATCCCGCCGGTGGGGGCGTAGGTCAGGGCCTTGAGGGTGATCAGGGAGCGGGTGACGGCTTCCTCGTAGGGGCCCTGGTAGCGGCACTGAGCGGACCAGTCGCGCCAGTCGGCGAGGCTCTGCTCCAGGGCCTCGTACGGGTCGACGCGCGCGGGGCGCGGTTCGTGCGAGGGGTGCCAGGTGAGGACGAAGGCGACCTTCTCGCCGGGGCCGACGGTGAACTCGGAGCGGGTGCTCTTGTCGACGCCCCAGGTGCGGACGGGCGGCTCGCTGCGGAACCAGACGGAGTCCGGTCCGGCGACGGCGACCCGGTCGCCCTCGCTGCGCCGGACCCAGGGGACGACGTGGCCGTAGTCGAAGCGCAGGCGCAGGGTACTGCGGACGGTGACCTGGCCGGAGATCCCCTCGACGATGCGCATCACGTCGGGGGCGGTGTCGCGCTGCGGCATGAAGTCGGTGACCTTGACGGTGCCGTCGTCGGTCTCCCAGAAGGATTCCAGGACCAGCGTGCCGTCGACGTAGGCCCTGCGGGTGCAGCGCTCGCCCTCGACGGCGCCGGCCGGGGCGATCGTCCAGTGGCCGTTCTCCGTGTCGCCGAGGAGGGCGGCGAAGCAGGCGGCGGAGTCGAAGCGGGGCAGGCACAGCCAGTCGATGGACCCGTCCCGGCCGACCAGGGCGCTGGTCATGAGGTCGCCGATGAGTGCGTAGTCTTCGATGGGTTGTGTCATTTCACCGCTGTTCCCCCGATTGCGCCGGGTCAATCAGCGGCGGCCGTACCCCTCCGGCCGCCCGGCCGGAGGGGTACGGGGCGGGGTGAGGTCAGCCGCGCACGAGGAGGGTGACGGCGGCGAGGACCACCCCGAGGCCGAGGGCGGCCGCGCCGGTCGGCAGGCGGTGGTCGCGCAGCGCGGGCAGCGGCAGGACGCGGTCCAGGGCGTGGCGGCCGGGGCCGGTGAGGGTGAGCGCGGCGGCGGCCACGGCGAGGAGGAGTTCGTACTCCATGCCCTTGGGGGCGAAGAAGGCCCCGGCGCCGTGGACGGCGAGGGCGTTGATCATCGTGCCGGTGACGGCGGCCCCGGCGAGCGGGGTGAGCAGGCCGGCGGCGAGGCCGAGGCCGCCGAGGGTCTCGGTCAGGCCGGCGAGGGCGGCCATGGCGTCGCCGGCCGGGTAGCCGACGGAGCCGAAGAACTGTCCGGTGCCGCTGATGCCGCCGCCGCCGAACCAGCCGAAGAGCTTCTGGACGCCGTGGCCGGCCACGGTCAGGCCGAGGACCACGCGCAGGAGCAGCAGGCCGGCGTCGTAGGCGGCGGTGGAGGGGGCGGGCGTGGGGGTGGCGGATACGGCCGGTGCCGTGGCCGGGGCCTTCGTCGCGGTGGCGGAGGCGCTGGTCATGGGGGATTCCTTCCGGTCGGGGCGGCCCGAGGGGATTGTTCAAATTCGAACCGCCGACGCCGACAGTAGCCACTCATTCAAATTCGAACAACTCGGTGTACCCTGGCGCCATGGACGGGACGAGATGGCTGGACGAGCGCGAAATGCGGGCCTGGAGGTGCTTCCTGGCCGCTTCCGCCCTGGTGAACCGGCACCTCGACCAGCAGCTGAAGGACGACTCCGGACTCTCCCACCCCCAGTACGAGATCCTCGTGCGGCTCGCCGCGGCACCGGACGGCGAACTGCGCATGACGGAGCTCGCCAACGGGCTGATCAACTCCAAGAGCGGTCTGACCTACCAGGTCACCCAGATGGAGAAGGCCGGGCTGGTCCGGCGCCGCAGCTGCCCCTCGGACGTGCGCGGGGTCTTCGCCGTCCTCACCGAGGCCGGCCGGGCCCGGCTGGAGGCGGCGGCGCCCGGCCATGTGACGGCCGTCCGGGAGGCCCTCGTCGACGTGCTCACCCCCGAGCAGCTCGACGCGCTGGCCGACGGCCTCGGCGAGGTCAGCCGCCGGCTGCGCGAGCAGGGTGGCTGATCCCGCGCTCCCGGCCCGCCCTCCTGGCAGTTCCTCCCCTGATCGGGCGGCCCGGCGTGGTTGACTTCGAAACCCCGGCCACGAACGGGGCCGGAGGCCCGCGCCATCTGGGAGGCAGCTTTGAGGATGCTCATCAACTCCGCGGACACCGTGGTCGCCGACGCCCTGCGCGGGATGGCCGCCGCGCATCCCGAGCTCGACGTGGACGTGGAGCGGCGGGTGGTCGTACGGCGTGACGCGCGCGCCGGCGGCCGGGTCGGCCTGGTCTCGGGCGGCGGCTCCGGACACGAGCCGCTGCACGGCGGGTTCGTGGGGTACGGGATGCTCTCGGCGGCCTGCCCCGGGGAGGTGTTCACCTCGCCCGTCCCGAACCAGATGCTGCACGCGGCGAGCTCCGTGGACGCCGGACAGGGCGTCCTGTTCGTCGTCAAGAACTACACCGGGGACGTGCTCAACTTCCAGATGGCGGCCGAGCTCGCCGAGGAGGACGGCCTGCGGGTGGAGCGCGTCCTCGTCAACGACGACGTCGCCGTCACCGACAGCCTGTACACGGCCGGGCGGCGCGGTACGGGAGCCACCCTGTTCGTGGAGAAGATCGCCGGGGCGGCCGCGGAGGAGGGCGCGCCGCTGGACCGGGTCGCGGCCCTCGCCCGGCAGGTCAACGAGTCCTCGCGCAGCTTCGGCGTCGCGCTCAGCGCCTGCACCACCCCCGCGAAGGGCAGTCCGACCTTCGAACTCCCCGAAGGGGAGCTGGAGCTGGGGATCGGCATCCACGGCGAGCCGGGCCGGGAGCGGCGGGCCATGATGAGCTCGCGGGAGATCGCGGACGTGGCGGTGGGCGCCGTGCTGGACGGCCTGGCGGAGACCGGCGGCCCGGCGGACGGTCCCGTCCTGGCCCTGGTCAACGGGATGGGCGCGACCCCGCTGCTGGAGCTGTACGGGTTCCACGCGGAGGTGTCCCGGGTACTGGAGGCCCGGGGCGTCCCGGTGGCCCGTTCCTTGGTCGGGAACTACGTCACCTCCCTCGACATGGCGGGCTGTTCGGTGACGCTGTGCCGGGCCGACGAGGAACTGCTGCGGCTGTGGGACGCCCCGGTGCAGACCCCGGCGCTGCGCTGGGGCCGCTGAGGACGAGGGGGACGAGGTGACGGACGAAAGGATCGCGGTGCGCGACGCAGAGTTCTTCCGACGCTGGATGGAGGCCGCCGCGACGGCGGTGGAACGGGAGGCGGACCGGCTGACCGAGCTCGACTCCCCCATCGGCGACGCCGACCACGGCGCCAATCTCCTGCGGGGCTTCACGGCCGTCCGCGCCGAGCTGGCCCGGGCGGATCCGTCGACCGGGCCCGGTGCGCTCCTCCAGCTGGCGGGCCGCACGCTGATCTCCACGGTCGGCGGCGCGTCCGGCCCCCTGTACGGCACGCTGCTGCGCCGCACGGGCAAGGAACTCGGGGAAGCCCCCGAGGTCTCGGACGCCGCAGTGCACCAGGCGCTGGAGGCGGGGGTGGCCGCGGTCGGGCAGCTGGGCGGGGCGGCGCCGGGCGACAAGACGATGCTGGACGCCCTGGTCCCGGGGGTGGCGGCGCTGGGCGCCTCCTACCGCGCGGCCGGGGAGGCGGCGCGGGCCGGGGCCGTGGCGACGGTCCCGATACTGGCCCGCAAGGGCCGGGCCAGTTACCTCGGGGAGCGCAGCATCGGCCACCAGGACCCAGGCGCCACCTCCTCGGCCCTCCTGCTGACCGCCCTGGCCGACACGGCGGAAGGAACGGGCGCATGAACCCGGTCGGCATCGTCCTGGTGTCCCACAGCGCCCAGGTGGCGGAGTCGGTGGCGGAGCTGGCCCGCGGCCTGGCGGCGGGCGGCGCGGTGGCCCCGGTGGCCGCGGCGGGCGGCGGCCCCGACGGCGGCCTGGGCACGAGCGCGGAGCTGATCCTCGCGGCGGCGGCCTCGGTCGACCGGGGCGCCGGGGTGGCCCTCCTCGTGGACCTGGGCAGCGCGGTCCTGACGGTGAAGGCCCTCCTGGAGGACGGCGACCTCCCTCCGGACTCCCGCCTCCTGGACGCCCCGTTCCTGGAGGGCGCGGTGGCGGCGGTCGTCGCGGCCTCGGCGGGCGCCCCCCTGGAAGGGGTATCGACAGCCGCCACGGAGGCCTACGACTACCGCAAGAGCTGACCCACCCTCCCCGGCGGGCCGCTCCAGCCCCGCCGGCGTTTGAGGCGCGGGCCCGGGGCATGTCCAGCCCCGCCGGCGTTTGAGGCGCGGGGTCAGGGGCAGCGCCCCTGGAAACGGCGAAAGGGCGGGGCGGGGATCAGCTCCGCGCAGCGGAACCGCACCCCGCCCCCACCCGCAGACGGCGGCTACCGCCCCCGCAGACTGTCGAACTCCCGCCGCTCCCGCTTGGTCGGCCGCCCCGCCCCCCGGTCCCGGATACCGACCACCGCGGCCTCCACCGCGGTGGGCACCGGCGGGCTGTTGTCCACGAAGCACTCCACCGCCACCGGCGCCCCCACCCGCTTCGTCACCGGCTTCCGCACCACCACCACACGCTCCCGCCCCGCGTGGAACAGCCGCACCTCGTCCCCGGCCCGTACCTGCTGCGCCGGCTTCGCCCGCTCCCCGTTGACCTTGACGTGCCCGGCCCGGCAGGCGGTCGCCGCGACGGACCGGGTCTTCGTCAGCCGCACCGACCAGATCCAGGCGTCCACGCGCGCGGTGCCCGCTTCCACCGGACCGCCCGTCGCTGCGCCGCTGCCGCCGCTGCTACTGCTGCTCTTCGTATCAGCCATCCCCCGAGCCTATCGACCGGGCGGCCCCGAAGCGGAACGCATTTGGCGGATACCACAAGGCCCATGGCATCTGCGATAGAGAACGACCCAAACGAATTGCACATGCGGTCGTAATGGCCCTACCTTGTCGCGCATGCAGTCCTACACCATCGGACAGGCGGCGCGTCTCCTGGGCGTCAGCCCGGACACCGCTCGCCGCTGGGCCGACGCCGGCCGGGTCGCGACCCATCGCGACGAGGCGGGCCGTCGCCTGATCGACGGCCGTGACCTGGCGGCCTTCTCCGTCGAGGTGGGGCAGGGCGCCCACACCGAGGACGGGGAGCCGTACACCTCGGCGCGCAACGCCTTCCCCGGCATCGTCACGGCCGTCACCCTCGGCGACGTGGCCGCGCAGGTCGAGATCCAGGCCGGTCCCCACCGGCTGGTCTCCCTGCTGACCCGCGAGGCCGTCGAGGAGCTCGGGCTGGAGGTCGGCATGCAGGCCACCGCCCGCGTGAAGTCGACCTCGACGCCGCCGTCCTCCCGCCGGGCCACCGTGCGGGAGGCCCCGCCCCCGGCGAGGTACGGCTCGGCCTCCTGGAGCCAGTCGGCGCG
>NZ_JBEZWL010000147.1:0-18270 GCF_040648015.1 Streptomyces sp. NPDC029216
CGGCCGCGGCGGCCCGGCGGCCGGTGGCCCCGTAACGGGCGTGTCGTCACCGCGCCCGGCGCTCGCGGCGGGCCGATAGTGGAGCTGTGAGCGACGACTGGACGCAGGATTCCGCAGCGGCGGCCCCCTCGGCGGCCCCCGCCTGGTCCGGGAGCGAGGGGGCACGGGCCTTCGCCGCGCTGGAGGCGGCCACGGACTGGCTGCTCGGCTACCCCTTCGTCTTCCGGGCCCTGGCCCGCCGCATCGGCGCCGGCGCGGTGCTCGTCGACTACGGCTGCGGGCCCGGCAAGGTCGCCGACCACGCCGCCCGGCTGCTGGGGGCGCGGGTGCTCGGCGTGGACACCTCGCCCGAGATGCTGGCGCTGGCCCGCGCCCAGGAGACCGCCGTCGCCGAGTTCCATCTGGTCGCCGACGGGCGTACGGCCGGGCTCGCGGACGGCTGCGCGGACGCCGTGATGTGCAACCACGTGCTCGCCTCGCTGCCGTCCGAGGAAGCGGTGCTGTCCGTGTTCACGGAGGTCCGCCGGCTGCTGCGCCCCGGCGGCCCGTTCGTCCTGCTGTCCACCGACCCCGACTGCGGGGGCACGGAGTACGCCTCCCTGCGGATCGGGGAACCGGACACGGTCCACGCCCCGGGGCAGGGCCTGACCGTACGGCTGCGGCGCACGGACGGCTCCTGGCAGGAGGTCGGCAACCACGCCTGGCCCCCCGCCGTGCTCCCGGCACTCCTGGAGCGGTCCGGGTTCCACGACGTGGTCCAGGAACGGCCGACGGTCGAAGAGGCCCTGGAGGTGGCCGACCCGGACCTGGCACGCGGCCGCCCCTGGACCGCCGAGCGGGAGCGGCCCCCGCTGGTGGTCACGACGGCGCTGGCGCTCTGAGCGCGGGCAGCCCTACGCCATACCGAACGCCCGTATGTCACGCAATAGTTCGATGTAAAAGTCGTTTCATCGAAAGTCGGACAATCGTGTGGCCGGTATGGGAGGCTGCTCCGCGCGGCCGCGCACCAATGCGCGCAGCCGTCACTGGGGAGGTCATATGCGTGGATCAGTGCTGCGTAAGTCCCGGGCCGTACTGGCGGGCTCGCTCATGGCGCTGGGGGTCGTCGGCCTCAGCGCCGCCCCGGCCAGTGCCTGGTCGGGCGGCAACGTCTGGGTGAACTTCGGCAGCTGGAACTGTCCGGCCGGCGGATCGGTCGTCGGCGTCTACTGGGCGGTCGACACCTATTCGAGCGGCCCGGCCGGGGGCGACTGGGGCGACAACGTCATCTACCCGCGGGTGCGCGTGGGAACGGGGGCGTTCAACACCCTGAGCTACCAGACGATGTGCAAGAAGTGGGGCTGGTACACCTACCGGGGCGTGGTGTCCCAGCGCACCCTGACCCCGTACAAGTCGGGCCTGAGCTACACCTACTGACGGCGCGGGGCACGGGGCGCGGGATCATTCCGGCGGCGGGGCGGCGGCGGTGCCGGGCGGCCCGCCGCCGGGGTAGTTCTCGCCGAGCACGGTCTCGAACAGCGTGCTGACGTCGCGGGCGGACAGGCCCTGCTCGCGCGCCTCCCGTATCCATTCGCCGAGCCGGGCCCGCAGCGGGGACTCCGGGGCGGTCTGCGGGGTGGCCAGGGAGCGGGTGATGAACGTGCCCGAGCCCTGGCGCACCTCCACCAGGCCGGAGCGCTCCAGCTCCCGGTACGCCTTGAGCGTGGTGTTGGGGTTGACCTTCGTGGTGGCCGCCACCTGCGCCGCCGTCGGCAGCTTGTCACCCTCGGCCAGCGCCCCCATGCGCAGCGCCTGCTCCACCTGCCGGACGATCTGGAGGTAGGCGGGCAGGCCGCTGCGGCGCTCGATGCGAAACACGACCACGGTGCCCGCCTCCTTGATCATTCGGAATTCCGGTCCAGCCTAGGGCCTGTCCCCGGCGGTGTTTCAGAGCGCGCTCCCGCTCACAGGGAGCCCCGCCGGGTCCACCGCAGGACCGACCCTACGAGGACGGCGCTCAGCCCCAGCAGCACCCCGGCGGCGATCCACTGCATGCCCGCCATCTGGTCGGGGCCGAAGTACTCCCAGACCTGGTTGACGATCCCGTGCGCCGCCCGGCAGCTGTCCGGTGCGGCGTCGTGCACGCAGGTGCTCCACCCGTAGAGCCGCCCGGAGGCGGTGGCGACCCACTGGTCCACCTCCACCACGTCGAACAGCGCGTGCGGCGCCGGGCCGCCGATCGGGGCCACGAGCCGGCGCGGCGTGGCGAGCCCGGCCTTGAGGACTTCGCCCGCGAAGAGGGCGGCGCCCGCGGTCAGGAAGGTGAGGGTCATGGCCGGCACGGCCCGGCGGACCAGCGCGCCGATGGCGATGCCCAGCGAGGTGGTGAACAGGGCCGTCGCGACCAGGACGGGGCCGCTGGAGTCGAACAGCGCGCCGTTCAGCCAGTCCGGGGACGCGAGCGGACCGGCCGACCTCCACCACCAGCCGTACAGCAGGCCGAGGATCCCCGTCGTCAGCGCCGCCAGGGCCAGCGCGAAGCACAGCTTCCACCGCAGCCAGCGGCCCCGGGGCACGGACTGCGTCGTCACCAGCCGCGCGGTGCCCTGCTCCCGCTCGGCGGCGATCAGCGGGGCCCCGAGGAACACTCCGAACAGCAGCGGCAGGAAGCCCAGTCGCCCGCCGAAGGAGTCGAGCTCGTTGCTCACCCGGGTCCGGACCACCGGGTCGATGGCGTCGGCCGGCAGGGCCGGCCACCCGGCGGAGCGCAGGATGTCCAGCGCCGCCTCCCGGCGGTAGAGCATCCAGGCCGTACCGAGGACGGTCACGGCGGCGCAGAGGATCAGGGCGGCGCGGTGCTGGCGCACCAGGAGCCAGGCGAGTCCGCGCAGCCGGCGCGGACGGACGGGCGCGGTGGCCGGGGCGGGAGCGGACGTCGTCACGCCGCGGCCTCCTTCCGGTGGCAGGGGACGGCGGTGGGGGAGAGCAGCGAGGGCGCGCCGGGGGAGCGGAGGTAGGCGAGCAGCACTTCCTCCGTACTCGGCTCCGCCAGCTGCCACGCCGGGTCCAGCGGACCCTCGCGCCGCACGAGGGCGGTGAAGTGGCGCCCGGAAGTGCGGACTTCGATGACCGTGTGGGCGTTCAGGGCGGCGGGCGGACCATCGTCCGCCGCCACCCCGCTGACCAGGGTGTGCATGGGCACCAGCTCGTCGGTTTCGCCCGCCATGCGCATGCGGCCGCCGTCGAGGACGAGCACGTAGTCACACATGTGCTCGATCTCGCTGAGCAGGTGCGAGGACATCAGCACGGTCATCCCCTGCTCGGCGGCCTCCGACAGCAGCAGCGCGCCCAGCTCGTCGCGGGCCACGGGATCCAGATCGGCCATCGGCTCGTCCAGCAGGAGCAGTTCGGGACGCTTCCCGAAGGCGAGCGCGAAGGCCACCCGGGTCCGCTGGCCGCCCGACAGGTCCCCGGCGCGGGCCCGCAGCGGGACCCGCCCCGACCGGACGATCCGCTCGGCCGCCTCCTGGTCCCAGCCGGGGTTCAGCTCCCGCCCCATGCGCAGGTGCTCCGCCACGGTGAACCGCTTGAACAGCGGCTTGTCCTGCCCGAGGTAGGCCCACCGGGCCATGGTGCCGGGATCGGTGACCGGCTCGCCGAAGACCCGCACCTCACCGTCCGAGGGCTCCAGCAGGCCCGCCGCCAGGGCCAGCAGGGTGCTCTTGCCGGCTCCGTTGGGCCCCACCAGGGCGGCGATCCGGCCTTCGGGGATCCGGAAGGAAACCTCCTTCAGCGCCCAGTCGCGCCGGTACTTCCTGCCCAGCCCGCGGGCCTCCAGGGCCCAACGGGTGCCTGCCGCGGCGGATGCGGTCGTATCGCGCACGGCTCCCCCTCTCCATGAATCCACTAGGGAACTAATGGAATCATGGAGTCATGGTGCGGCCCTGTCAATCAGCGGCGGTGACGAGCGACCAGCGGCCGTGACGGGTCCGGGACCGGCGGCGGTGACGCGTCCGGGCGGGAACGGGCCCTCAGGAGGACGCGGGCCCCGGAGCCTGCGGGGCCGACACCTGGTGCAGGCGCAGCGCGAGCTGGAGCTCCAGGGCGCGGTCGGGCGACTGCCAGTCGGGCCCGAGGAGCCGGCCGATCCGCTCCAGGCGCTGCACCACGGTGTTCACGTGGACGTGCAGGGCGTCCTTCGCCCGGGCCTGGCTCATGCCCGAGGCGAAGTAGACCCGCAGGGTGTGCAGCAGGTCGCTGCCGCGCCGGGCGTCGTAGTCCAGGACCGGCCCGAGCACCCCCCGCACGTACGTGGACAGGTCCGGCCGGTCGCCCAGGAGCACGCCGAGGAACCCGAGCTCCGCGAGCGTGCTGCCGTCGCCGGCCCGGCCCAGGGCGCACAGCGTCGTCAGGCAGCGCAGGGCCTCCGCGTGCGTGGCCGGCAGGACCGCCGGTCCGCCGTCGGCCCGCGCCGCACCGACCGTGACCGGCGCCCCCACGGCCCGGCCCAGCGCCGCCGCCAGCCCGGCGGCGTCCGCGCCCGTCGCCTCCGAGGGGGCCAGCAGCACGGCGTGGTCGTGGTGGACCCCCGCCAGCCCGCGGCGCTCCCGCGCGTGGTGGGCGGCGGCCGCGAGCAGGCGCGGGCGCGGGGCGGTGTCGCTGTGCAGCACGAACAGGGCGTGCGGGCGGGACAGGTCGACCCCCAGCCGGCGGGCGCGCTCGGCCAGTCCCGCCGGATCGCCGGAGGGGCCGAGCAGATCGCCGAGCAGCTCCCCGCGGATCCGGTCCTCGGTCTGCGCGACCGACCGCCGCAGGAGCAGCAGCAGGGCCGTGACCATGGCGGCCCGTTCGAACAGCCGTCGCCCGGCCTCGTCCAGCCCGGGCCGGCCGGTCAGGGTGACGCTGCCCAGGAGTTCGGGGCCGGCCAGTACCGCGCACACCCAGGTGCCGCCCTCGGCGACGGCCCGCCCGCTGCTCCGGGAGACGGTCACCGCCCGGGCGGGCGGGGCCACGGGACGGGTCCGCGAGCGGGCCAGCTCCGTGCCGTCGGCGTCGTGGACGAGCGTGCCCCCGTCGAGGAGGGCCCCGATGGCCGCCGCCACCTCGCCGAGGTCCCCGCCGCGCAGGACCAGGCCGGTGAGCCGGTCGTGCGCCTCCTCCGCCCGGCGTAGCGCGTCGCTGTTCTCCTGGATGGTGCGCGAGGCGACGCCCAGTTCGGCCAGCGCCCGGCGGGTCTCCTCCAGCAGCCGGGCCCCGTCGATGGCGATGGCCGCGTGGTCGGCGAGCGAGGACAGCAGCGCCACCTCGCGCGGACTGAACTCGCGCGGGCTGCGGTCGGCGGCGAACAGCACCCCGATCACCTTCGCGCCCAGGCGCAGCGGCACCCCCAGGATGGCGTGCAGGTCCTCCTCGCCCACCGCGCTGTCGATGGGGCCGGTGTGCCGGAAGCGGGGGTCGCGCTGGTAGTCGCCGGTGGCGTACGGGCGGGCGGTCTGCGCGACCAGCCCGCCCAGGCCCTCGCCCATGCCGAGCCGCAGCTGCTGGAACGCCGCCGAGACCGAGCCGTCGGTGACCCGCATGAACGTGTCGCCCGCCGCCTCGTCGTTGAGGGAGAGGTAGGTGACGTCCGTGTGCAGCAGCTGCTTCGCCCGGTGGGTGATGGCCCGCAGCACCGAGTCCAGGTCCCGCAGCGCCGCCAGGTCGCCCGCCGTGTCGAACAGCGCGGTCAGCTCAGCCTCGCGGGTGCGGTGCTGGGCCAGCGTCCGGTGGATCTCCAGCGCCACCCCGGTGGCCTCCTCCAGAGCGGCCACCTCGGCGGCGGAGGCCCCGTCCGCCCGCGCGGACGCCGCCGGCCGGGAGAACTCCTCGGCCGGCGCGCCCTGGGCCAGCAGCCCGAGCAGCTCCCGTAGCCTCGCGTCGGTCACGGCGTCGAGCATACGTGCCGGCCGCTCAACGCCCGCCGGGGGAGGCGGCCGTGGCCACCGGCACGGACCCGCGGGACCCGTTCAGGCTGCGCCCCCTGGTCTCGCGGGCGGCCAGCGCGGCCACCGTGGTGACCAGGGCGGCAGCGCACAGGTAGACGGACACCGGAACGGACGATCCGTACTCCTTGAGCAGCTCGACCGCGACGATCGGCGCGAGCGCCCCACCGAGGAGGGAGGCGAGCTGGGAGCCCATCGACGCGCCGGAATACCGCACCCGGGTGTCGAACATCTCCGAGATGAACGCCGCCTGCGGACCGTACATCGCCCCGTGCAGCAGCAGCCCGGCGGTGACGGCGAGGGTGATCACCGCGAAGGACCGGGAGTCGAGCAGGGCGAAGAAGGCGAAGGCCCACGCCGCCATCCCGACCGACCCCGTCAGCGTCACCGCACGCCGCCCGATCCGGTCCGACAGCGCCCCCCACAGCGGGATGGTCACGAAGTGCACCGCCGAGCCGATCAGCACGGCGTTGAGCGCGTCGGACTTGGGCAGGTGCAGATGGACGGTGACGTACACCAGCAGGAAGGCGGTGAGCACGTAGTACGAGACGTTCTCCCCCAGCCGCACCCCGATGGCGGTCACGACGTCCCGCCCGTGGGCCCGGAACACCTCGACCACCGGCGGCCGCTGCGGCCGCCCCGCCGCCTCCTCGGCCTCGGCCCGCGCCCGCGCCTCCAGGAACGCCGGCGACTCCGACACCGAGACCCGTATCCACAGCCCGACCACCACCAGCACCCCGGACAGCAGGAACGGAACCCGCCACCCCCAGGCGAGGAACGCCTCGTCCGACTGCACGGCCGCCAGCAGCGCCAGCACCCCGGTGGCGAGCAGGTTCCCGCCCGGCGCACCGGCCTGCGGCCACGAGGCCCAGAACCCCCGGCTGCGGTCGTCCCCGTGCTCGGCGACCAGCAGCACGGCCCCGCCCCACTCCCCGCCCAGCGCGAACCCCTGCACCAGCCGCAGCACGGTCAGCAGCACGGGCGCGGCCCCGCCGACGCTCGCGTGGGTGGGCAGCAGCCCGATGGCGAAGGTGGCCCCGCCCATCATCAGCAGACTCACCACGAGCAGCCGCTTGCGCCCGATCCGGTCCCCGAAGTGCCCGAACACGACCCCGCCGAGCGGCCGCGCGGCGAACCCGACCGCGTAGGTGAGGAACGCCAGCAGGGTCCCGACGAGCGGATCGCTGGCGGGGAAGAAGAGGGTGTTGAAGACGAGGGCGGCGGCGGAACCGTAGAGGAAGAAGTCGTACCACTCGATGGTGGTCCCGACGAGACTGGCGGCGACGATCCTGCGTATGCCGGACGGGCTCGTTCTGCTCGCTGCGGGGGAGACCATGTGCACCACTTCCAGGGGGTCTGCGGGGACGGCGGGTGTTGCCACAACGTAGAAGTCCGCAGGTCAGCGGCATATGTGGCGGGCCGTCACAATCGTGCGGGATGTTGTGTGCCCGACCACCACATGGCGGCCGATGGCTCATTCTCGCTCCCGGAGGCACCCTTTCCGGATCGCGCCGGATTTGCAGAATTCCGCCCGTTATAGCGGGTCGGTGCTGACTCCCGTGCTGGTTCGGTGCTGACCCAAAATCCCACGTCAGCACCCCTCGTCACCGCACCGGTGCTGGTTTGGTGCTGGTTACGCAGCGTTGAGGGCGGCCCGTTTATGGCCGAGCGGCACAAATCGGAACGCCCACGGGTAGGGGCTGCTCGGGGCGGGGGGCCATGCGGTTGGAGCCCGCTCCTGCCGTGAGGTTCTTCGTCTCCTGGTGGTACAGCAGCTGCACCCATGCTGACCAGGGCAAACGGCAGTTGGTATGGCTCCTTGGAGGAGGCTGGTCCGGAAATGGTCCGGATCGCGGTGCTTGCGGTCCTGGGGCGGCGGGGATGGGGTGGGGCGGGAAGTTCTGGTAGCGATTGGGAGCGGGGAGCCCGGCGCAGTCAGGCGAGCTGGGGTCCTGCCCTCCACGGCCGGCCTGGCGGACGTGGAGGTCGACGAGATCAACATCGCCACACGCTTCTGGAATTTCGACGACTACGGGGCCCCGTTCCTGGGCGGGCAAGGGCATGCCCCGTCGTACCTCGCTTCACTGTCGCAGAAGGGGGGCGGGTCCTCTGTCTGGTGGGCCCCGCTCCGGTTACGGGCCTCACGTCCCCTTCGGGGAGGCGGGTGGCAGGCGACGGCAGGACGTCCGCGCCACCGGACCCGCCCGCACCGCTGCTCCGCCGCCACGGGCGGCTCTGGGCTGGCCGCCACGGCAGGTGTGTGCAGCTATGCAGATTCAACGGAGGCCCGGCCCTCCACGGCACCGGCGGCTCCGGGTGCGGATCCGATCCGGCAGCAGGACCGTGCCCGCGAGTGCGCCGTAAGCCAGCTCGTCAGGCGCCCACAGAACGCGCGACACCCCGCGCCCGGCAGGAACGGCTGATGGTGGCCGAGGTGGCGGGACGCCCACGCCGTGTTCCGGCTGAACCGGGCCGCGCTCCGAGCAGCCCGGTTCGACGGGGCGCCTCAGGCGGGACGTGATCCGGGAGCGCATGGAGGGTATCTACTCGGCCGGCACCCTGAGGGAGCTGCGCGACTTTGTCCGGGCTTCCACCGGTCGCCCGGACTGGGATTTCACCTCGTGGCGCCGGACGGGTGTGGCGCCGAAACGTGAATGGCGCCCGGTTGGAGGATCGGGCGCCATTCACTGAGAGCCGTGCCGCGGGCTGACCGTACCGCGCGACCACGACCAGCACGAAGGAGATGGGCAAGCTCCGCTATGTCGTGGAGCAGTCCGTCGCCCTATTCCACCAGTTCAAACGACTCGCCGTCCGCTGGGAACGCCGCACCGAACTCTACGACGCCTTCGTCTCCATCGCCTGCGGCCCTCAGCTACGGGCGACGCCTCAAGCGAGCCCAACCGTGATCGTGTCGGGAGCTCCCCGCGACGCGTACGGAGTGCTACCGCTTGCACACCCAGTGTGACCCAGCCTAGCTTCGCAATCAGCGTGTGCTTGCCCGGGCTTCGTTCAGTTTACGTAACTGATGGAGTCCGGCAAATGGAAGCTATTCACCAGTCCGGCTGCCAGGTCACAGCACTAGCCGACTGTACTACCGCACGACCGGATCGCGGTCTGCGTCGAGAGTCAAGGAGAAGACCATGAAGAAGACCATTCTTGTCGGGGTGTGTGTGGCAGCGGCTGCAGCCTTCCCGGTAGTGCCCAGCCAGGCAGCTCAGGTCGTACTCGTTGTGGATGACAACGGAGCGCAATGCCCGGGGGCAGCTTTCACCACGATCCAGGCAGCGATTACCGCGGCCTCACCGGGAGACGAGATCAGGGTCTGCGCCGGCACATACAATGAGGTTGTCACCGTGAACAAGGCGAACTTGCGGTTGGTCGGACCGGCCGCAGCCCCCAGAGGGACAGCGTGCCGCCAGGTCGGAGCTCCGGATCCGACTAGGCAGGCAATCATTCAGTCGGCGGACGGTTCGGGCACTGTCCGCTTGGCGGAGAACGGCATCAGGTTCTCCGGCTTCACCGTTCAGAACAATACCTCCAGTTATGGCATTGTCATGAGTGCGGCACACTCGGGCCACCAAGTGCGGCAGAACTTGATCCAGGGTAATGTGTTCGGAGTCTATTTCAGCTCCAGCGGCGCAATCCTTTCCGAGGTTGAACAGAACTGTATCCGCCAGAACAATGAACCCGGTTCCGCAAGCGGCAATGGAGTCTACTCGGATGCGGGCTTGAAGAACGCGGACATCGAAGATAACACCTTTTCCGGTAACGAGAACTCTGGTGTCCTTCTGGACGCACTGGCACCCGGAGGAGTCGATAATGTCAGAGTAAACAGAAACACATCCTTGGAGGACAGGGCCTTTGCGTTCATCTTCAAGTCCAGCAACGTCGCCGTAGGGAGCAACATCATCCGGGACAACTTTGGCGCCCCCGGGATCTTCTTCGGCGACAGCAATACGAACTTGAGGATCACCTCCAATCTCATTGAGAGGGGCTTCCTGGGCGTGCGGGCCAACGCCTTTGGCCTCTCGCCCAACACCAACGTCACCATCACCGGCAACACCATCAGAAACTCCGAATCAAGCACCGTCGGCCACGGCATCAGCGTGGCAGCGAACTCCCTCGCGAACTCCGTCATCTCCCGGAATATCGCCACCGGCAACGCGGGCGACGGCATCCGCATCGATGCCGGCGGCAACGGGGGCAACACCATCAGCTTCAACGTCGCCCGCGGCAGCGGCATGCTCGACTGCCGCGACAACACCACCGGCACCGGCACCGGTGGCACGGCCAACACCTGGGTTCGCAACATTGGCCCGAGCGCGGCCCCTCCCAGCATCTGCCTCTGATCGAACTGCTGAGCCCGGATCCACCGGCTCGATGCCTGTGGATAGTTCCTCCGGAAACGAAGAAGTTCCTTGTGGCTTGCGATGATGGGGGTTTCTCTAGGACCCATCAGGCATGATCAGCAAGGCGCTTCCGAGATGAAGTCTTCCCATGCCGCAGCGGCGGTCCCATCCGCGTTCGACAACCCGAACCTGATCGCGTACGGCGGGCTGGAGCCGCTGGTGCGGCTGGCCGAGCGGTGCTGTGTGCCCGCGCTGGCCGCGGAGCACATCCGACTGCCGCGCTCCAAGGACGGCACCCCGGCGCCTTCCCTGCGGCGAAAGTGATGTCGCTGGTGGGTTCCGCGCCGGGGTGCTCGGTGAACCAGGCCGCGAAGATCTCGGCGGTGCGGTCAGGCAGTACATCCACAACGCGGTCAAACGGTGACACGGCCCGCAGGCGGACCGGACAGCGGCCGTGAGCGCAGTGGCCACCGGTGTGAGGCCCGCGCAGGCGGACGCACGCCTGGACGGGACCGCCCCGCCCTCAGCCTGAGACGGCCTTGGCCCAGCCCTTGCGCTCGCCCCCGGGAACGGGAGCCGGCGGCCACCACCAGTCGTTTTCGCCCTTGCGGAGTGCGTGCCCTTCGCGATCGCCCTGCTGGTGCTCCTCATCGAGTTCACGCCCGCGCACGTCGGGTACACCGTCCCGCTACTGGTGGCGACACCCGCTCTGGCGGCGGTGACGATGGGGCCGAAGGGCACGCTCGCGGCGGTGGGGGCGGCCGTCGGTGTCAGCTTGGCCACCGCCACCTACAACCAGGCCTGGGGCAGCCAACAGGTCTACACGAACTTCCTCGCCCTGTTCCTGGTCTCGGCCGCGAGCTTCATGACGAGCAGCGCTGCGCGCACGCGCAGGGAGAACGAGCTCAACCAGGTCCGCCGGATCGCCACGGCCACCCAGGAGGTCCTCCTACGGCCCGTGCCGGACCGGCTGGGCCCCGTACGGGCGTCCAGCATGTACCTGGCGGCCGAGACGGGCGCGCAGATCGGCGGCGATCTGTACGACGTGGTCCAGACCCGGTACGGGGTCCGGATGATCGTCGGGGATGTCCGGGGCAAGGGATTGCCCGCCGTACGGGCCGCCGCGGTGCTGGGTGCGTTCCGGGAGGTCGTCCACTACGAGGACGACCTGGCGGAGGTCATCAACCACTGCGGAGAGGCCCTGCGCCGGGACGCCGTCGTCGCGGTCGCGGGCGTGGTCGGCGGTGACGACGCCCTCCTGGAGGGATTTGTCACCGCGCTCGTGGCCCAGATCCCGGACAGCCCGCACTTCGAGACGATCAACCGGGGCCACCCGCTGCCGCTGCTCCTGAGCAACGGCACGGTCCGGCCCTTGATGCCCACCGTCCCCCTGCCGCCGTTCGGGCTTGAGGAATTCATCAGCGGCCCTCCTGCGTTGACGGACAGCTATCCGTCTGCCGGGGGCCTGTAAGGGGCAGGAGCATCGAATGCAGGAGGGAGCTTTGCCGTCCTGCAAGCCGCACGGTCACCTTCTCGCCCGATCCATTGGATGAGGGCGGTCAGGCCGAGCTGGAAGGCTTGCTGCGCCTTGCTCTCACTTCCCGACGCTCACTCTGCCGTCGGGGCCGGTGCGGGCCGTTCGGCGGCGGCCACGCCCGGCCTGGTCAGCCGCTGCTGCTGCTCACCGAAACCGGCGGTGCCGCCGGTCCGGTCGAAAGATCTGAACGAATACCGGGAGTCAGGCCGCGATGAGCTCCTGCTCGCGGTCCGGCGTCTTGACCCTGGGCTTCTTGTTCGGCAGCGAGAGCCGGAAGACCTTGTGCCATGCGGAGTACACCTGCTTGGGCAGCGGCCCGGTGACGTACTCCAGCTCGTACTTCTCGAACAGCGCGCGCACCTTCAGCGCGACCTCGGCGTACCGGTTGCTCGGCAGGTCAGGGAAGAGGTGGTGCTCGATCTGGTGCGACAGGTTGCCGGTCATGAAGTGCATGGCCTTGCTGCCGCTTATGTTCGCCGAGCCCATCATCTGGCGCAGGTACCACTGGCCGCGCGTCTCGCCCTTGATCGACCGGCGCTCGAAGACCTGCACGCCCTCGGGGAAGTGCCCGCACATGATCACCGAGTGGGACCAGATGTTGCGGACCAGGTTCGCGGTGAACGTGGCGGCGAGCGTGGTGAGGAACGACGGGCCCGACAGCAGCGGGTGGATCACGTAGTCCTTGAGCACCTGCTTGCGGATCTTGCGGCCCACGGCCTTGGCCCGCGCGCGGAACTCCGGGTTCTTGCGGCGGCGCTTGTGCAGGTTCTTGCCGAGCTCCAGGTCGTACGCTGCGATGCCGTACTCGAAGAAGCAGGCGTTGATGAAGTTCCACAGCGGCTGGCCGAGGTGGAACGGGTGCCACTTCTGGTCCTCGTCGACGCGCATGATGCCGTAGCCGAGGTCGTTGTCCTTGCCGATCACGTTGGTGTACGTGTGGTGCAGCTCGTTGTGCGAGTGCTTCCACTGCTCGGCCGGCGAGACGTGGTCCCAGTCCCAGGTGGTGGAGTGGATCTTCGGGTCCCGCATCCAGTCCCACTGGCCGTGCAGGATGTTGTGGCCGATCTCCATGTTGTCCATGATCTTCGCCACCGACAGACCGGCGGTGCCGATCAGCCACGCGGGCGGGAAGATCGAGAACAGCAGCACGCCCCTGCTGATCAGCTCGAGCTTGCGCTGCGCCGCGATGACCTTGCGGATGTAGGCGGCGTCCTTCTCGCCGCGGCTGGCGATCACCTCGTCGCGGATCGCGTCCAGCTCGCGGCCGAGCTCCTCGATCTGCTCCGCGGTCAGGTGGGCGGTGGGGTCGATGGCGGTCAAAGTGCTCCTACCGTTCGATGTCGCAGGGGCCCGCCGCGGCGGACACGCAGGTCTGGATGAGGACGCCCGGCTCGGCTTCGGTGATCTCACCGGTGCGCAGGTCGCGGACGGCGCCCGCCTTGAGCGGCGTGACGCAGCCGAAGCAGATGCCCATGCGGCACCCGGACGGCATGAGCACGCCGGCCGCCTCGCCGACGTCCAGCAACGGCGTGGAGCCGTCAGCGTCGACCGTCTTGCCGGTGGTGCTGAACGTGACCTGGCCACCGTCGCCGGCGACGACGATGCTGGGGCGGAAGCGTTCCGTGTGCAGGCGCTCTGGGACGCCGTGCTCGGTCCAGTGCTCTTCGGCGGCGTCGAGCAGGCCCGCGGGCCCGCAAGCCCAGGTCTCGCGCTCGGCCCAGTCCGGCACGAGTTCGTCGAGACGGGCGATGTCGAGCATGCCGTCCGTGTCGGTGTGCAGCTCGGTGAGACGCAGCTTCTTGTCCGCGGCCAGGTCGTGCAGATCGTTGCGGAAGATCACGTCTTGCGGCTGTGGCGCGGAGTGGACCATGACGACGTCGTCGAACTCGATGTCGCGCAGCATGCCCATCACCGGCGTGATGCCGCTGCCGGCTGTCAGGTAGAGCACCTTGGCGGGCGTGGCCTCCGGCAGCACGAAGTCACCGGTCGCCTGGTCGAGCTGGATCAGCGTGCCCGGTTTCGCCCTGCGGACCAGGTGATTGCTGACCTTGCCGTCCGGGATCGCCTTCACGGTGATCGTGATCCGGCCGTCCTGGCGGTTTGTCGGAGAGGTGACCGAGTAGGCACGCCACAGACGCACCCCGTCGACGTCGACCCCGATCCGCACGTACTGACCGGCTGTGTGACCGCGCCAGCCCCGTCCCGGCCTGATCACGAGGGTCGCGGCGTCACCCGTCTCGGGGAGCACGGCCTCGATGCGCCCTCGGAGGTCAGCGCCCGCACGCAGCGGGCTGACCAGGTCGAGGTAGTCCGACGGCAGCAGCGGCGTCGTGACCATCTCCAGCAGTTTCCACGCCCTACTGCGGAGGGCTGCACTCGTCATGACCCCAGCTTGATGCGCCTCAGGGCGTAAAGTCCTGTCCGCAGGACGTGAAACTGATCGGCTGAATTGTTCGTAGGGAACAAAAAATGAGCCATGCAATCCGGAGGGCCACCGAACTGGCTCTGGATGAGACGACGGTCGCCGCACTTCGGGCCACGCTGAAGACCACCGCCGACGAGGTAGTCCAGGCGATCATCGACGAGGTCCCTCCATACGCCAACGCCCTTTCGGGCCGCATGGGCGGCACCATCCGCCGAGCCGTCCGCACCGCCCTGGGGCACTACCTGAACCTCGCGAGCGGCAACGCCACGGGCGTCGACGCCGGTGACGCGGCCTACGAGCTGGGCCGCGGCGAGGTGCGCGACGGCCGATCGATGGACGCCCTGCTCAGCGCCTACCGCGTCGGTGCCCGCGTGGCCTGGCGATGCCTGGCCGCGGGGGCTGTACCCGCCGGTCTGCCCGCCGCCGAGGTCGCCAAGTTCGCCGAGCTGACCTTCGCCTACATCGACGAGCTCTCCGCCGCGAGCGCCGCGGGCCACGCCGACGAACTGGCCGCCCAGGGCCGGGCTCATGAGCGCCACCTGGAACAACTGGCCCGCGACCTCCTCGCCGGCGCGAGCCCGGAGGTGCTGCGGACCTCTGTTCAACGGGCCGGGTGGCAGCCTCCGGTTTCGCTGACCGCGGTCCTGCTGCCCGCGGCCCAGGCCCGGCCCGCCTACCGCACGCTCGACCCGGGCACCCTCGTCCTCGACGATCTGCCGGACGCCTCCGGCGTGCTGCTCGTCCCCGATGCCGACCGATCACATCTCTTGAGACAGCTGACCGACCGCACCGCCGTGGTCGGTCCGGCCCGGCCATGGACTCGTGCGGCCGCCTCGTACGCACGAGCCGTCCGCGCGCGCTCCCTCTCCTCCGATATTCGCGACACCGAGGACCACCTGCCCGAGCTGGTGCTGAGCGCCGACGTGGACGCGTTCGCAGACCTGCGTGCCCGAGCCCTCGCACCGTTGCAGACCCTGCCCGCCGCGACCGCGCAGCGGCTGGAGGAAACGTTGCGGGCGTGGCTCCTGCACCATGGCAGGCGGAACGACGTGGCGGCGGCATTGTTCGTCCATCCCCAGACCGTCCGGTACCGGGTGTCCCAGCTGCGGGAGCTGTTTCCGGATCTCGAGTCCCCGCACCGGGTCCTTGAACTGACGCTCGCGGTCGGTCTTCGGGTCAGCTGACGCGTTCTTCGACCGTCCACGACCGCGTCCGCGAGCAGGCCGGTCGCAACTTCCGGGATCGCCCAGGTCGTGTCCGGCGGGTCGCGTGACTTGCCCTTGGTGGATCGTTTCGGTCGACGTGGCGCAGGGTGATCTTTCGGATGAGGAATGGGCTCGGCTGGAACCGCATGTGCCGAGGAGCGTGGGTAGGGGTGGGCGGTGGCAGTGTCACCGCCGGGTGATCAACGGGATTCTGTTCCGGCAGCGGACCAGCTTGCCGTGGCGCGATCTGCCGTCCCGTTTCGGGAAGTGGAAGACACTTCATGACCGTCACCGCAGGTGGTCAGCGGACGGTACGTGGGAGAAGGTCCTGCGGGCCGTCCAGGCTGACGCCGATGCCGAAGGCCGGATCGACTGGAGCATGGTGAGCCTGGACTCCACCTCCTGCCGGGCTCATCAGCACGCGGCCGGAGCCCACTCCCGCTCGCCGCGAGTTCGCGGCAGGAGGAGCACGCCCATCCGTCACCGGGGCGATGATGCCCTGGGCCGCTCGGCTCGAGAAACCGGCGGCCAGCGACCCGCTACGACGTCGGACGAGTCCTCGCCACCGGCGAGGCGTACAGCCGCCCTGCCCACCACAAGAAGGGGACGAAGCCGCGACGGACGGACTGAGCTGAAAGTCAGGTACCGCAGCCCGATCGTCTCTGGCGCCAGCGTTGAAGGGCCCGCGTCAAGATGTCGGTACGGAGGGGCCGCCGACTTGACCTTCGATGACGGTAAGGCCGCCGGGGCCGGCGCCCGGAACGTAGTTGACGAAAGCGAATCGGTTCGATGTCTTGACGTCATTCCGGAGTTCGTCGAAAGTGATGATCTCATCCGAACGGCCGCGCGGTGGGCGGTGTCCACCAAAATTGTTAGCGCTAACAATTGTGGCGGCGCCACCAACGCCTCGGACTCCACCGCTCCGTGGCGTCAGGACAGCAGCCCCGCCGCCCCCTAGAGCTGACCAGCAGGCCGGCCGGTGGCGGCCGAAGCCACTCCGAACCCGGAGGCGTCGAATCAACCCGCACCGTCCGGCCGCCGCGGCGCGGCCGGCTCGTCGACGCTCACATCCAGCTCCACCCCCAGCGAAGGAGTCATTCATGATCGAGCAACCGTGGATCCGCCGCGTCAGGCGCGCGCTCTTCGCGGCCGGTGGCACCCTCGCGCTCGCCGCCGGCCTGCTCACCGCCACGGCCACCGCCTCGCAGGCCGCAGGCCAGGGGCCGTGCGACATCTACGCCGCGGGCGGCACTCCCTGCGTTGCCGCGCACAGCACCACGCGCGCCCTGTACGCGGCGTACGACGGCCCCCTGTACCAGGTCAGGCGAGCCTCGGACAACACGGTCAAGGACATCGGCGTACTGAGCACCGGCGGATACGCCAACGCCGCCGCGCAGGACTCCTTCTGCGCCGGCACCAGCTGCGTCATCACCGTCATCTATGACGAGTCCGGCAAGGGCAACCACCTTGCCCAGGCGCCGAGGGGCCACTTTCCCGGGCCGGCGGCGGGTGGGAGCGACAACCTCGCCAACGCCTTCGAGGCGCCTGTCACCGCCGGCGGGCACAAGGCGTACGGCGTCTACGTGGCCCCCGGCACCGGCTACCGGAACAACCACACCTCGGGCATCGCGACCGGCGACCAGCCGGAGGGGATGTACGCGATCCTCGACGGCACGCACTTCAACGGCGGCTGCTGCTTCGACTACGGAAACGCCGAGACGACCGGCAACGACGATGGCAACGGCACCATGGAGGCCATCTACTTCGGCAACAACAAGGGCTGGGGCTACGGCAGCGGCAACGGCCCCTGGGTCATGGCCGACCTGGAGAACGGCCTGTTCTCAGGAGTGAACCAGCACTTCAACGCCAACGACCCGAGCGTCGACAACCGGTTCCTGACCGCCATGGTCAAGGGTGGCTCCAACCAGTGGGCCATCCGCGGCGGCAACGCCCAGTCGGGCAGCCTGTCCACCTACTACAGCGGCGTACGCCCCAACGTCCCCGGCTACAACCCGATGAAGAAGCAGGGCGCGATCATCCTCGGCATCGGCGGTGACAACAGCACCTCCGGCGTCGGCACCTTCTATGAAGGAGTCATGACCTCGGGATATCCCTCGGACGCCACCGAGAACGCCGTGCAGGCCAACATCACCGCCGTCGGTTACAGCAGCGCCCCGACAGGCACCGGGACCCTCACCCCCGGTTCCCGGGTCTCCCTGCAGGCCACGACGGGGTGCTGCAACTCCCACTACCTGCGCCACGACGACGCCGACAACAAGGTCGTCATCTCCGCCGTCAACTCCTCCAGCCCGGCCACCGACAAGGCCGACGCCACCTGGATCGTGCGGGCCGGCCTGGCCAACACCTCGTGCCTGACCTTCGAGTCCGCCAATGTTCCCGGCCGCTTCCTGCGCCACTATGCCTACGAGCTCAACGTGAGCGCCGATGACGGCGGCGGCGCGTTCGCGCAGGACGCCACCTTCTGCCCCACCCCGGGCAACAGCGGGGTCGGCAACTCCTTCCGGTCCGTCAACTACCCGACGAAGTACATCCGTCATTACAACTTCGCGGCCTACCTGGCCGGCAATGGCGGCTCCAACGCCTGGGACTCCACGTCCTCGTGGGCCCAGGACACCAGTTGGCTCACCGCATCGCCCTGGAGCTGACGAGGGCCGGACTCGCGGTGAGAGTGGCGGTACATGTGCGGCAGGGGGGGGGGGGGGGGGGCCGGCCCCCGACGGGGCGGCCGCCCAGTGGCGCGCGGTCGCGCGGGGCGAGCCCGCCCGAGGGGTCG
>NZ_JBEZWL010000148.1:0-18016 GCF_040648015.1 Streptomyces sp. NPDC029216
CCGGCGGGGGTGGCGGCGGCGAGCTCGCGTGCGCTGACTGTCATGCCCCCTACGCTCGCGGCACGGGGCGGGCGGGAACAGGGCACCCGTACTCACCGCTCCGCTCCCCCACCCCGGTCCTTCCGGCTCCGCCTCCAGGACCAGCCCGCTCCGCGAGCGGCTGGCTACGGCAATCAGACGTTGCGTCAGGATCCTGTCTGAAGGTTGTCGCTGGTGCTGTTGTCTACAGCCTGCCGTCAGCGATACGTTCGGCCGCGTCCTGAGCGACCTCGTTGGCGATACGCACGCCATACCTCTCGCCAGCGGCTAGGAGGGCCGTCCTTACCTCCGGCGCCGGTCTGCCAGCATGCGTCGTACGGATCTCCGTCAAGGCCTTCTCGTACCGCGTCACCTGTTCCTCAAGCCAGGGCGCGGCCTTCTCGTAGTCGGAAGCATCAGCCACACGGACAACCTACCCGAGCTAACTGATGCTTCATTCTTTGTTCAGGATGAACTCGGGAAACGGATGGCGGTGCCGCGGTTGCACCGCTACCTCGCCGATCATCCTGCTGTCGGTATCCGTGGGGCTGCGTGGGGGTGTCAACTGCCCACCGGCAGACCGCCCGGCTGGCCCAAGTTCCTCCGGGTATGAACGCCGGTAGCCAGGTTTGAGAGGGACGGGCCGAGCTACGCCACCTGTTCGTGGAGGCGAAGGACGCAGGGCGCGTGCCACTTGCCGTTCGTAGACACGATGAGGAATGAGTCGTCGCCGTTCCGGCAGGCCGCTCGCGGCGCACCATTGAAAGAGTCGGGCTTGTACTGGCTCGCCTTCTCTCGCAGCTTCACCAGCGCTTTCTCCCGATCCAGGTTGCCTGGCAGCGGGAATATTTTGACCTGACGCTGGGGGGGATTCCCCTCCGTTTGAACCATCTCCTCAGCGACGATCAGCCACTTCGGCATCGCCACCCCTCTCCCGGACGCTCGTGCGTAGGTCACAAAGTAACCAGCACGAACAAGACGGGGAAGACGACCTCCAGCCAGTGACGGCAACCAACTACCCCTGTGGGTGTCGAGGGCGTAGGCCAGCACCGGCTAAGGTCCTCGCCGAAGCTGGCTTCGGCGACATCTCGTTGGCCCCGACGACAACCTGTACGTCGATCCGGCGGGTTCGCCCGTATGCAGATGGCGGCCAACTGAAGCCGGAGCCGGCTTCTCAGCCCATCACCGTTGGGCGGGACTGGTGGTGGCACACACGGTGCCGCGGCCGTCGACGATCGCGCACGCTCGGGCGTCGCCGGGGGTGAGCGCTGGGACCATCCGGGTGTGGGCGTCGTGTCCGTACTGCTGGCGGTACTCCTCGGCGTTTCCCAGCTTCGGAGTGACCATGACCCGGTCTCCTGCCGCGGTGCCGCTCATCTTGGCCCAGGCCGCGTGACACAGTGCGCTGTAGCGCAGTTCAACGCGGACGCCGTAGTCGTAGCCGGTGTAGGCGGTGGTGGCGTCCGTCGAGCACGTCGTGGTGGCCGGCTCCAGCGACGCGCACGAGGCGCCGTCGCACGTTACGGTGGGCGCCGGCCGGACCGAGGCCGCCGAGGAGGAAGCGGAGGGGGACGCACCCTCCGGCTTGTCCTGGTCCGCGTCTGGAATGCCCACCCAGGCCGCAGCGGCGCCCAGGACCACAATCACTGCTGCAGCCCAGGCAATCAGTCGCTTCCTGCCAGCGCGTGGCTGTGGCGATGGCAGGTGTGGCTGCGGAGTCCCGCTCACTGGTGTCGGCCGCTGCTTCGGAACGTGTGTGCCCTCCTCCTCCGCGCGTTGGCGGAGGGCCAGGGCCTTGTCGAGTTGCGGATCGTTCGCCCTGGACTGCTCGGACTTGGCGTAGATCCGCCATAACGCGCGAATCGTCTCAGGATCGGGCAGGGTGGCTCCCGTCTCCCACCGTGAGACCGTCGGCTGGTTGGTGTTGAGCTGCCTGGCGACCCAGCCCTGGCTCCGGTTGTTGCCCGCCTCGCGCCAGCCTCTCAGGAGTCGGCCCAGCTCGACGCGCGCGCGAACCACTGGCTGCTGATCGTCCAGAGCATCCGCATTCTGCTGAGCATCCACGCCGCGCCCCCTTCTGTCCCCGACCCTAAACACCAGGTCAAACCCCCATACGCGACGCCGTGTATATGCGCGTATGGCCGGTGCCCCGGACACCGTAGAGCCAACGAGGAATGCGGGGCAAAGTTGCTGACAGCCGGTGCGAACGTCCCGGCCAATCCCGCCTCTGAACTCCGTCGCATTGCCATGCCCTGGCACGCTCCGGATGACCTCGGAGGCACGACAGGAAAAGGATGAAAGATCGTGAACACCGCAACTCGCTCTCGCTTCCGTGGAGCTGCCACCGCAGCGGCCTCCCTCGCCACCCTCGCTGTGATTGGCCTGGCGGCGCCCAGCACCGCCGCCGCTTACGACGAGCCCGCGCAGGCCCGCTCCGCCTCGCGTGCGTCCGCCGGCGCCGAGCGCGGCTCGGGCCGGTACTACCTGAAGTTCACCAAGAACCTCGAGCACCCGGACCGCTCGACGCTCTCCCTCGTCCACAACGGCTTCCCGGTCAAAACCTACCGCGCCGGCTCCGGCCTGGGGGTCACGGACGAGTGCCGCAGCAACAAGGGATGGCTGCCCAACGGCACCTACCAGGTGACGGGGCACCAGACCAACCGCAACAGCAAGATCAAGGGCTACGCCATCCAGCTCTCCGATAAGAAGTGCCACCCCAAGCCGGGCAAGAAGGCCGTCACCCGCGGCGCCCTGTTCATCCACAGCGAGATGACCAAGAACGGCGGCCGCGGCTCCACCGAGCCCACTCGATGGGACGGCGACAAGGACTACAAGTCCAACGGCTGCATCAAGCTGCATCCCGACCACATCAAGGACCTGTTCTCCCGCCTGGAGAACCACTGGCCGGACCTGACCCTGCAGGTCGG
The DNA here is from genome assembly GCF_040648015.1 of Streptomyces sp. NPDC029216. Classification (NCBI taxonomy): domain Bacteria; kingdom Bacillati; phylum Actinomycetota; class Actinomycetes; order Kitasatosporales; family Streptomycetaceae; genus Streptomyces; species Streptomyces sp. NPDC029216. The sequence goes on from NZ_JBEZWL010000148.1 coordinate 2,946, forward strand.
CTGACACACACGGCCGAGCCTCCAGGCAGTCGAATCTCACCGGAGCTCGTCCCTGGCCCTGCGCGCTTCCTGGCGCAGGGCCCCGCCGGCAGGACCGCCCGGCGGCCTTCCCTCTCTTCCTTCCTGGGCCGGCTGCGGCTTGGCCCGGTAACGGGAACGACCCTCCCAGGAGTAGTCATGCGTACAACTCGCAGCACGATGCCCACCACCTTCAAGAGGCGCGCCTGGCGGGCCGCAGCCGCGGTCCTCGTGGCCGCCGGAGTCATCGCCGGTGTCGGCGCCGCCAGTGCCGCCACCGTGCAGCCGGGCCTCCACGCTTCCCCGGCCGCTGCCCACGCCTCCGACTCGCAGCTGAACCTGCGTCAGGGCATGCGCGGAAGCGCCGTCACGGACCTCCAGCGTCAACTCAATTCCCACGGCCACCACGTGAAGGTCGACGGCATCTTCGGTCCCGAGACCACCGCGGCCGTCAAAGCCTTCCAGCGCGACCACGGCCTGCAGGCCGACGGGATCGTCGGCCCCGCGACCCGGCACGCCCTGCACGGCGCGCCGGGCGGGCAAGGAGCGCAGACCCCCGCCTCACTGGCCCGGCAGATCCTGAACACCAAGGACATCAGCCTGGGCAACTCCCACCCCTCCAAGGTGAAGGACCCCGCCTCCACCCCGCTGCGCAACATGCAGGACACCGCAGCCGGCAAGGCCGCCGTGACCAGCCGCTACAGCGACGTCGGCGCCCGCCGGATCCAGCTGGACGAGCGAATGCTGAACGGGGTTCTCAAGCTCGCCACCAGCCACCGCTTCCGGTTCAACATCACCGAGATCGCCGGCGGCGACCACAGCAGCACCTCCCGCCACTACGCCGGCATCGCCTTCGACACCAGCATCATCGACGGCAAGAAGGTCAGCGGCAGCAACACGTCGGTCGCCCGGTTCAAGCAGGCCTGCAAGGCCCTGGGCGCCACCGAGGTCCTCGGCCCCGGCGACCCCGGCCACGCCACCCACGTGCACTGCGCCTGGCCCCGCCACTAGGGCCGCCCGGCCGCAAGGCGACCGCACCGCCACGGCCTCGCGGCCGCCCCATCGTGACCCTTCCCAGAGCAGCCCCGGCCCCGGTCAGCGCGGGCCGACCAGGGCCGCCGACACATCCGCCGCATCGCCCCGCCCGCCTGCCGTGCCCAGGCACGGCAGGCACCGAACCTCCCATCCCTTCCAGACAAGGAGTACCTCGTGCACATCACGAAACGGACCGTCACCTGGAGCGCGGCAGCGGCTGCGGCAGCGGTGCTCGCCACGATGGGCGTCGGCGGCCTGGTGACCCCCGCCGAGGCAGCCGCCCCGTCCACGTACGCCGTCAAGGGCCTGGACACCAGCCACTACAGCCACAACGACGGCGCCAACACCGGCGGCGGGAAGGCCATCGACTGGCCGCAGGTCGTACGCTCGGGCCAGAAGTTCGCCTTCCTGAAGGCGACCGAGGGCAACGACTGGACGGACAGGTGGTTCGCCCGGGACATGGCCGGCGCCGCGAGGGCCGGGATCCTGCGGGCGCCCTATCACTTCTACGGGCGCACCCCGGGCGCGTCCCAGGCCGAGCACTTCGTCAGGACCGTCCGCGCAGCCGGCTACAGCGGGCGCAGCTCGGGCGAACTCCCCCCGGCCATCGACCTGGAGACCAGGGGCGGGAAGTGCCCGGCCAACCTCAGCACCAAGGAGGTGAAGGCGTTCCTGTCCGCCGTGGAACGCGAGCTGCACGTCAAGCCGATCGTCTACACCTCCGCCTCGTTCGTGAAGGACTGCCTGCACGGCGATGCCTCGGCCCTGGCCTCGCGCCTGCTGTGGCAGCCCCGCTACGGCAGCGGAAGCCGCGAACCGGTCCCGATTCCCGGTGCCGGCACGTGGACTATCTGGCAGTACAGCGAGACGGGCCACGTCTCGGGCGTTCCCCACGACGGGGACGTCAACGTCTTCCACGGCACCGAAGCCCATCTGCGCGCCTTGGCCGCCCCCGGCGGGTCGGGCAGCCCCGGCACTCCGGCACCCACCGAGCGGTCCTGGCCTCTGCTGCGGGAGGGCAGCCAGGGCACGAACGTGCACACGCTCCAGCTGCTGCTCGCCGCCGCTGGCGCGAAGGTCACGGTCGACGGCAGCTACGGACCGGCCACCACCTCCGCGGTCAAGGCCTTCCAGCACAAGCACCATCTGAAAGCCGACGGCATCACCGGCCCCGACACCTGGAGTCGGCTGGCAACGTCGCAGCGCCCTGGCGACGGCGGTAGTGCGGTTCGGGCGGTACAGGAGCAGTTGAACGCCGCTGGCGCGAAGGTCACGGTCGACGGCAGCTACGGACCGGCCACCACCTCCGCGGTCAAGGCCTTCCAGCACAAGCACCATCTGAAAGCCGACGGCATCACCGGCCCCGACACCTGGGCCTGGCTGCTGTCCACCCGTCAGGGCTGACCCCGGTCGCACCGCACCCGCCATCGGCACAAGCCCACTCGCCCCGGGGCCGTGGACAGGAAGGTTCCCGTCCACGGCCCCGGGGCCGCCCCATCCGCAGCACCCCCGCCCCTGCCCGCAAACCACAGCAATGGAGGCCCCCATGCCCCGCACCCCTCGCCACGCCAGCGGTGCCCATCACACCGAAGCCAGGATCCAGAAGATCACCGGCATCCTCATCGGAGCCGCTGTCACCGCACTGATCGCCGTCCTGCTGACCGCCAACGCCCAACGGGCCACACGCGCGGCCATGGTCCAGCCCCCGTTGCCGCCCACCACCACCGCCGTCACCGAGCAGCCCGAACCCGAGGACGAGGACCCGTACATCGACGCCTCACCCCAGACCACACACCCGCCCGCGAAGCCAACCAGGACCTCCGCCGCCGACCCGCCCCTCCAACGGCCCGGCAGCAGCCCCCGCGGTCTGCAACTACAGCACCGACCGCACCGGCATCCTCTCCCAGGGCAGCAGCGGCCCGGCCGTCCGCCAAGCCCAGTGCCTGCTCAACACCCACCTCGGCCAGCACCTGGCCCTCGACGCCGACTTCGGACCCGACACGGACCAAGCGGTACGCCAACTCCAGCACTGCGCCCGCCTCACCACCGACGGCAAAATCGGCCCCGACACCTGGAAAGCCCTCACCAACCCACCCGCCACCTGCCACACCGGCTGACCGCCTGAGAAGCCGAGGCAGCAGCCCTGTCGCGGGATGCGCTGGGAGGCCTGGGTGATCGTAACCGTCATACGAGGCTGGAAGGAACGCATCTGGATCGTCCCTTCGCTGACGGGCCAGGGAGTTGTTGGTGACAGGCGGTTGGGCGCCACGGCCGCATCAGGTCGAGGCTGTGGATGCGGCGGTCCGTGCTTTGGGGCGAACACCCCCGGAGGGTGTCGGTGGGCCGGGGCTGCGGGCGACGATCGTGTCGGCCTGCGGGACAGGCAAGACCCTGATGGGTGTGCACACCGCCCAGCGCGTCGCCCGCGCTGGGCGGGTGCTGGTCCTGGTGCCCACGCTGGACCTGCTGGTGCAGACCGTGGCCGCGTGGCGTGGTGCAGGCCGGGCCGGGCGCATGGTGGCGGTCTGCTCACTGCGCAGGGATGCGGAGCTGGATGGCGCAGGGGTGGGCTGCACGACCGACTGGCGACAGTTGGTGGGATGGGTCGGGCAGACGCGGCGGGCGACGGTCTTCGCCACCTATGCGTCGTTGCCGGTCCTCGTGAGGGCCCACGCCTCCGGACTCGGCCGGTGGGACATGGTGGTCGTCGATGAGGCACACCGGACGTCGGGGCCGTGGGGCAAGCCGTGGGCGGCGATCCACGACAACGCCGCCGTTCCGGCGGACCGCCGGCTGTATCTGACCGCTACGCCCCGGGTGGCCGAGCCGTGGGCTGGAATCGGCGACGCGACCGGGGAACCGACACCGGTCGCCTCGGTGGATGACGAGCAGGTGTTCGGCCCAGTGGTGTACCGGCTCACTCTGGCCGAGGCGATCGACCGCGGCCTGCTGGCCCGGCACCAGATCGTGGTGATGGAGATCCACGACCAGGCACTGGCAGTGGGAGGCTCCGAGCAGGAGGAGGGGCTTGAGGCGGAGGGGACGCGGCGGCTGGCGGCGCTGCAAGCGGCCGTACTCAAGGCCGCAGCGGAGCATCATCTGCAGCGGGTGATGACCTTCCACCACCGCGTCGCGGATGCACGGGCCTTCGCCGATGCGGTGTCGGGGGCTTCCCGATGCCTTCGGGAGGCGGATCGCGCTGACTACCCGCAGGAGGTGTGGTCGGGTTGGCTCCACGGCGGGCACCGTGTGGCCCACCGGCGGGCGGTTCTTGAAAAGTTCGCCCGAGGCCGCCGCGCGGACGGAGAGATAGTGGAGCGCTCGGTGCTCTCTAGTGCGAGAGTTCTGGCCGAAGGGGTGGACATACCGGCGGTGGACGCGGTGGTCTTCAGCGATCCTCGGGAGTCGATCGTCGACACTGTCCAGACCGTCGGCCGCGCGCTGCGCCAGGGCCCGCACGGGGACAAAGTCGCTTCTTTGCTGGTCCCGGTATTCCTCGGGCCCGACGAGCGCGGTGAGGACTGGCTGGGATCCGGGTCCTATCTGCCGCTGGTTCGCGTCCTGACCGCGCTTCGTGCCCACGACACCGAGGTGGTGGACCGCCTCGCCGCCTGGCCGGGCGAGGCCGGCAACAGTGGCGGCGAAGCGCGGAAGGACGGGCTGGCGGTGCTGTTCTCCCAGGCCAGGGAACCAGCCGACATCGCGGCATTCGTGAACCTGCGCGTGATCAGACCCGAATCCCGCGTGTGGCTCAACGGCCTCATGGCCGCGCGACGGTTCCACGCGCAGCACGGGCACCTGGTCGTGCCCTACGTAGCAAAGGACGGCCGGTTCCCGTTGGGTGTGTGGGTCGGCGATCAGCGCCGCTGCTACCACGCCGGCAGGCTGTCCCCTGTCCGTATCGCCGCGCTGGAGCAGATGGGCATGGTGTGGAGCCACCCCGATCACACGTATCGCCCGCCTGTGGGTGAACCCCTCCGTAGCCCTCCCACCGTGGACGGACCCTCGCCCCCTCGCGTCCCGATACCGCTTCCCCTACATCACGACGGCGCAAGGGGGGATGACCGCCGAACAGCCAGTGATCGTCCACCCGTACGACGCGGCAGGGTGGGACGAGTTCTACCAGGCGCACCTGCACATGATCGAGGACCCCTTCTGTTTCTCCTCCGCAGGCTGCCCGGTCCACGAGCGGTAGCCCCTGCGGCCGGGAGACGTCCAGGACCGGCGGCCGCGCCGCTGTCGGGACAGGGTGTCCGCTGCCTTGGCTCACATGAGGGTCAGCTGTGCCGTGGGCGGCGTGGGCCCAGGCCAGCTTGCTTTGGCCGCGTTCCACTCCATGCGGAACTGCGCGGGCAGTACGGCGCTCTCGATGATGTCGAGTGCCAGTGCGTTGACGGACACGTAGGTGTCGTCCACCCGCTCTACGAAACCGCGGGCGATGAGTCGGTCGACGGCTTCGGCCGCTTCGTCGGCGGTGATGAACTCCAGCGGCATCAGACACAGCGCCACTGCGAAGTTGTCGAACGTCCTGGCCTCAGCCTGGAGAAGGGCCAATTTCAGCAGGGCCGCAGTCTCGTACGGGTGGGGCGCCAGGTCGTTCAGGACGTCCTTGTGCCAGGACGCCACGAGTGTGTCGGCCATGTCCGGCTGCAGCTGCATGAAGACACGGTCCTCGTCGGGCGGGAGGATCCGGTACGGCGGCAGAGGCTCCATGGCCTGCTGGGCATCACGGATCCGCCAGCGGTGCAGCTGGGAGCGCCCGGCCCTGTCCGGGGCGCACTTCTCCCCTGGCGTGGCACGGCATTGGGGACAGCTACGGCTACGGGCGCGTTCACGCACCTCCGGCGGCACTGCTCGACTCACGCAGGACAGTGTTCACTCCGTCGGCCTGATCCGCTGGCTCCGCCACGCGCCATGTCCTGGTTCATCCCGGCCCCGCTGCTCCACTACGTGGTCGCGGCGGTCTGGCGGCGCTTGGCGACCTGCCGCAGCAGCAAGTCGGCGAACTGGATGATCTCGGCTGCCTCGATGGGGTCGTCGAAGTCGACGGTGCGGTGGCTGGCGGGGTTCTTGTACGCGCCCATCGCACCAGCGAACAGTGCGGAAGCGGCCTCCTGCTCGCCGCCTTCGGCTCCGGCGTCGGCGAGCGGGCCGCCGGCCTTTCCGTTCTGGTGCGGCTGGAACGCTGCACGCATCAGCTTCACGCCGACCAGGGAGTTGTCGAGGCCGGAGGCGTCCCGGACGGCGACCTCAACCGCCTTCATCGCGGCGAAGCACGCCGTCTCGTAGTCGCCCAGGTCGAAGTTGGTGCGCACTGTGTCCTCGAGGGCCGGGTGGAGCGGGCCGGACAGCCGCTGGCGGGCTTCGAATCTCGTGATGCCCTCGGGATCCTTCGCCAGGTCCCTGCCGTCGCGGGAAAGCTGACGGAAGGCTTCCGACTGGCTGGGCACCCGGGACAGCAGCGCGTGCGCCTCCAGCCAGCCCCAGGCATCGGAGAGGCGGTCGACGAGATCCTGCGTGTCCGGCTCGTCCTGGAGCGCCTGGCGGGCAGAGCCCATCGTCCCTCCGTACTGCAGGAGGTCGGTGCTGTTGGCGAGGTGCTGCAGGAGGAGGAGCGCGATGTCCCGGGTGGGCAACTGCCGGACCTGTTCCGCCGGGACCGGCGGTATGTACGTGAACGTCATGGGCGCACGGTATGGGGTGGCACCGACACCCAGGTGTTGTAACTCGGCAGGGGGACACAGCTGGTCCGAACCGGTGACCTGACACATCGGCGCTCACCTTGACGGGTGGAGGGTGAGGCCCGGCAACAGCCCCGATGTGGCGGCAGGGAGCGGTACATGGCGTACGAGGTGATCAGGGTGGAGTTCCGTACGGAGCTTCACGCGCGCTGGTCGGTGTTCTTCGACCACCTGCGGGTGCCGTGGGCGTACGAACCGGTGACCTTCTACGACAGCCAGGGCTCACCGCGCACGCCGGCGTTCTGGCTGCCGGAGCAGCGAATGTGGTTCACGGCCGAGGTGGAGGCCCCGGTGTGGTGGGGCCGGTTCGCCATGGCCGCCGAGGGCAGCGACCACTGGCACGAGGGCTGGGGCGAGGAGGCCGGCCGCTGCCTGCCGGTGGAGGTGCCGGAGGAATGGCAGGGGCTGACGCTGCTGTCCGAGGGCCCCTTCTTCCCCGACGATGAGCAAATCGTCGACACCTGGGGACGCCCCGACCCCTGGGCAGGGCCGTGGCGGTTCCACGAGGTGAGCGGGATGCACACCTACTGCGACTCGCCCTACCAGTGGACGATGTGCCCGCAGTGCGGGTCCTTCGGCGCCGAGTTCTGCGGATACGCCGAACGGCTGCGCTGCGGCTGCCTCGACGACCGCGAGCACAGCAAGGTGGCAGGCGGCGGCGACAAGCGCCTGCTCGCCGCCTACCGGGCCGCGCAGCTCGAGCAGTGGCACGACGACGACTACAACAACCCCTACGCGACCGTGCTGTGGCCCACCGTGCGCGAGGCCCTGGTCCAGCAGCCCGGTGCCGCGGCCGCCGCCGAGAAGTGCGTCGGCGAGTGCCGGTCGGTCGCCGAGCAGATGCGCCGGGAGCTGTGCCAGCCCGACCCTGGGGAGAGCGAGGGGCTGGAGACGCTGTGCTCGGCGTGCCCGGGATTCGTCTGCGGGCAGTGCGGCGAACAGCCGGCCCCCGCACTCGATGTCCCGTGCCGAACTTGCGAGCCGGTCGTGCTGCTCACCGAGAACCAGGTCCGGCAGCGGATCAACTGGAAGGTGGAGAAGCTCTCCGCCGCCACTGGTATGGAGGGGCGCCGGGTCAACGGCATCGTCAACGACTCGATCGGGGAAAAGAGGCGGTCGCGAGTCTCGCTCGCCAAGCTGGGCACCGCCCTCGCCAACGTCGAGCGGTGGCTGGAGGACCTTTCGTCAATGCCGACTGGACTCCCCGCCCCCTCCGCCGAGGATCTCGACAAGCTGCACGGGGCCGAGCTGCGCAAGCTCCTGACCACCTACGTGGGGCCGCTGGCGGGTGCGCTGCGCGACCCGTCCCCTTCGTCCAGCGGCAGCTGAACGATTGGATGGGCGCGCCCAGCCGCGCCGAGGCGACAGACGAGCAGCTGCGTGACGCCATCATCCAGGCGAGGGCCTGGATCGAGGACCCCGACTCCTACCGCGCCTACACTCGCCCCGAGCCGGCCGAGCCCGGCGGCCTGGCCGCGCCGATGCGCACGAAGACGGCCGTCGCGGACTCCTCCTGCAACCTGTGTGCCGCGCCGGTGGTGGCCGGCGAACTCATCGGCCGGATGCCCTACCCCCGCCAGCCCTACGTCCCTATGGCCTGGCTGTGCGCCCACTGCCTGGTCGACCGGCGGGCCAAGCCCCGCCTCACCGACGTGCTCCTACGGGTCTTCCACCACACCCTCAGCGGCAGCAACACCACACCGCTGAACACCACCGAGGCAGCCGTGCTCCTCGAAGCGCTGCTGACGGTTCGCCCTGCGGAAGACGACGAGCACCTCCAGGAGGCGATCACCGAGCTCCGGCAGGGCATCGACGCGCCGGAGCCCGTGATGCAGCTGACCTACCACCCGGCCCATGCCGCGGTGGCAGCTCTCCACGCGGCGAACCCGCTGGAGGCTGCGGCCGGTGACGCTGCTGTCCTCTCCGCCGTCGCCCAGCACCTGGACGAGTGGCAGCACAACCCCCAGAACATCGACCAGGCCCGCTACAGGAACCGCAGCCTGTGGCGGCAAGCCGTCCTCGACAGCACGCCCACCCCCACCATCCTGTCCCAGCGCGGCGGCCCCTTCTGGGTGTGAACACACCCGTCCCGTTCAGCCGCATCTGCCACGCGGGCCTTCGCAGCGAAGGAAGACCCCAACCGCGCCCGCCTGATCAACTAACGAGGTTGTGAGCGAATGAGGTCGGGGCACGTCGGCCTGGGGGTTCGGCTCGTGGGTGATTCAGCAGGTCAGCGAGCTGACGAGCACGAGTTCGGTGCTCGGCTTACGTCGGGAGGCCCGTTGGGCGGCCCGGTCGGAGACCAGACTGGCGATGGCCCGGTGGGTAGCCGCGTAGTGCTCACGTCGTCCGAGGAAGCGTTGCAGCGGACGCCACTGCTTGTGCTCGGCGTTGGCGTGCTCGACACAGATTCGCTCGGAGGACTGGCGGCGCCGTTGCTCGCGCCACGCGTACTGCTCGCCGAGCGGCGCATCTTCCTTCGGCTTCTTCGGCGGGGCACTGACCTGGTCTGGAAATTCGTTGGCTAGGCCCCGGTAGCCCTCGTCGACCTCGGCTTTACTTCCGGATGGAGGCGGAGTTGTTCGGCGATGCCCTCGGTGCGCATCGCGGTCTGGTCGTGCATGCGGCCGGGCCGGTCGGCGCCCGACCATAGGGTGCGGCCCTGGCCGTCGCTGATCGTGGTGGTCTTGCAGGTGTTCTGCTTCTTCTTGCCGGACACGAACGCGCGGCGGCCGGGCTGGTGGGCTTTCGGGCGGCGGACCTGAGTCTCGGTGCCATCAATCCGCAGTTTCACGCCCTCCGCCTGCGCGTAGGCGAACACGTCGGCCAGGGTCCGCAGCCGCACCCCGGGGCGGGCCGGCACGGCGAAGCCCCGCTCGGCAAGCAGCGGGCGGATCTCACCGATCGCTCGGGTGATGTTGGACCGCTCCAGGCCGTACAGCTCTGCGAGCGCGGCGTGGGGGAGCTGGGTGCGCAGGTGGACGAGGGCGACCAGCACCCTATCGGTGAAGACCAGGTCGTGCTTCGGTCCGGCGCCCGGCTGCTGTTTGCGCTGGCCGCCGCGCCGCTCGTGCAGCGCGGACTCGCACGGCGCGGTCCATGGACCGGCCAACTCCGCGACCAAAGCGCCGGGATGGGCACGGGAGATGCCCGTGAAGGCAGAGTGGGACAAGGCCGCACGGGTCCATTCCTTCGTCGTCACACACGAGGAACTCGTGCGGCCGCCTCCACGTCACGCCCGGCCCGCTTCCCATCCCCGTTGACCATTGCTGGTGGGTACTTCCGGAACCTGAGCGGACGGAATCAAGGGTCCGTCACTTTAGGCGCGTTGCGGCGGTTCAGCCCAAGGGCTGGGCTTCACAGCCACCGCTTGGCTGCCTCGACACTGTCGCCGCCGCTGGTGTTGAACGCGATCGCGGCCCCTGGTGCATGCCGCCGGACCAGGTTCACGACCTGCTCGAAGAACGTCACAAGGGGTTCAGGTTTGCGTATTCCACCCCCGATGACGACTACGTCCCAGTCTTGTTCGGAAAGTGCCGATACCACCGTGGACTCGGCTGCTTCGTCCGGCGCGATCAGCGTCATGGAAGCGTCGATGGCGTGTTCGCCAAAACGGGCCAGTTCCTTGTCCAGGACCGCGCGCATGGCGTCCCCGTCCATACCAGGCACCGCGTGAGGGTCGAAACCAAGAATGAGAACGGAAGGCATGCTATGTATGACGATCAGCCCACCGTGCCGGTTCCCGTTGCCCGAAGCTGCCATCCCAATGGCAAACCCATCCGAGACGCAGGGCGCTACCCGAGTCGGTGGCGGCAACACCGCGTGAGACGGCGGCTTCGCTCACCACCTCGTTACTGAGTTTCGCCGCGTGATGTCGCTGGAGCGCTCGCCCTGACCTGCAACGAAGGGCAACCGTGACGCGACATCACGCGGAGATCATCAGTAGCGGGGCCGACGGGCGAGTGCCGTCGGGGTCAGGGGCGAGCCCGGTACCGGATCAGCTGATGGACTTGATGGCGCCCCAGCCGCTGTTGCCGACCTGGGTGCTCGGTCCGTCGATGGGGCCGTGGATGTCGGCGCCGCCCTTGTAGAACTTGAGGGTGCCGTCGCCAGCGGTGGCCCACATGTCGGCCGTGCCGTCGAGGTTGGCGTCCGCGGCGCCGGCGATGAGCGGCCGGTTGGCGACGGTGTAGCCGCGGCCGAATTCGTTGAGGTCGCTGAAGGTCTTCCCGTCGGGCTGGCCGAGGTAGGCGTAGAGGACGCCGTCACGGGTGTCCCGGGCGAGCAGGTCGGGGCGGCCGTCCTTGTTGGCGTCGCCGAGGGCGCTGAGGTCCAGCACGTCCCAGCCGCCGTTGCCGATGACGACGGGAGCCCCGACGGCCGCGGCGGTGCCGACCACGCCCGGGTACAGGAAGAGCTTGTTGGAGTGCTTGACGACCAGGTCCGGCTTCCCGTCGCGGTTGGTGTCACCGATACTGACGACCTGGGCGGTGGAGGGCAGACCGCTTACGATCTTGATCGGGGCGCCCAGGGTCCCGTTGCCGAGGTTGGGGTAGACGCGGATCTCGCCGCCGACGCGGGCGACGACGTCCTCCATGGCGTCGCCGTTCCAGTCGCCTCGGTGCGTCACGGAGGCTCCCGACCAGCCGCCGGTGCCGATGATCGTGGGCGCGCTGAGGCCGCCGGTGCCCGTACCGGGGTACAGGCGCAGCTTGCCGGTGTCGTCGACCGCGACGAGGTCCGGCTTGTTGTCGCCGGTCAGGTCGCCCGGAACGGCGTAGGACGTGCTCGCGACCCAGGACCGCACGTCGTCCACGCGGGTCGCGACGGCGCCGGTACGGGTCTCGGTGGACGGGGTGCCGAGGCATCCGCCCTGCCATGAACGGCTGGTGACGGCGAGGAGTTCCTGGGTGCCGTTGGTCTCGCGCAGTACGGGGCCGCCCGCGTCACCCGGGCAGATGGCCCCGTCGCCGGTGGGGGTCAGGGCGAGGTCGGCGGAGCCGTTGGCGACCGCTGTGAAGGCAGTGGTGTGGAGGCGGTCGGGGACCCAGGCGGTCTTGGTCCGGCCGAAGCCGGCCGCCTGCACGGTCTCGTCGGTGCCTGCGGGGGTGGTGGCCAGGACGGCCGGCTTCAGGTTGGCGATGCCGGTGTCCAGCTTCACCATGACAAGATCCCGCTCGGGGTGCGGGACGAGCCGGATCGCGGTGCGGGTGGCTCCGGCGGTGGTCTGGGTCAGGTCCGTCCTGCCGACGGCGACCGTAATGGGGGTCGTGGGCTTGCCGGGCTGGACGGCACCGGTCGCGTCGGCGAAACAGCTTGCGGCGGACAGGACCCACTGGGGGGCCACGAGGGTGCCCGTGCAGGCGCGCTCGGCGTTGCCGATGACGATGCTGGCGGTGTGGGAGTGGGCGGCCGGGTCGGCCGGGGTTCCCTGCAGGGCCTGCGCGGGTGACGCGAGCAGGCCTCCGGCGATCGCGGCGACGGCGGCGGAGCCGCTGATCCAGGCTCTGCGCCTACGTACGTTCGGCATGAGGTTCTCCGAGAAATCGAGTCGGGGCGTTCCGGCCGCGCGACACGGCGGTCGGAAGGGTGGTCGAATGCAGCGGTCCGGCGGGGTCTCCGCGCCGGCCTTCGGTGTGAAGGGCTACGAGGAGACGGTGATGTCGACGAGGACGTGATCGCGGCGCTCGGGGTCGGCAGCCTCTCCCACGCCCTTCCACTCGTTCGGGGCCACGGTCACGTTCTGCGTGCTGCCCTCGGCGGTAAGCGTCACGGCGGCCTGGTGGGTGGTGTCGCCCTTCATCCCGTACACCACGGGAACCTCCAGGCTGAGGTGGCCGGTCTTGCCGGTGGCGCGGAAGCAGATCTTGCCCCGGGTTCGGGAGTACACCTCCATGAGTCCGGAGGCCGAGGCGCAGTCGGCGAGCACGATGTGCCCGTCGCCGCGCTTGAGGGTGATGCCCAGTTCGGCCTGGATGCGCGCGGCGTCGGGGTACGCGAAGCCCTCTACCGCGTACGGCGCCAGGTCGGCGCTCACCGAGGTCGTGCTCTGGGCGGGGGCCTCACTGGCGTGCGTCGTGGTGACGGCGAGGGCGATGCAGGCCGCGGCCGCCGCTGTGGTCGCGATGACGCGTCGTACGAGCTTCATTCCGTTGTTCCTTCTCATGCGCAGGGATGCGGGCCACCAGTGCGGCCGTGAATGACGAGGGGCCGAGGGGGCCTGGAGCGGGGGGCTACCACTTCAGCAGGCCGATGACCGTGGTCACCGCTTCACCCGTGACGTGCGTGATCTTGCCGCCTACTGTGTGGGCCAGGCCTGACTTCTCGAGAAAGTGGGACTTGCCGAGGAAGATGCCGCCAAGCGCGAACAGCCCGAGGGAGGTGTGGAACTTGCTGCTGTCCCAGCCGTAGGCCTGGCCGGTGAAGTAGGCGCTGACCCCCTTGAGGCCCACGGAGACACCGGCGAGCACGCCACCGGCGCCCAATAGGAAGGGCGAGGCCGGCGTGGGGATGAAACCGCTCACCGTGGCGGTGAGCGAGGCGGTGCCAGCGAGCGTGGACCAGTGCTTGGTGACCTTCGCCCAGTCCTTGTCGCTTCCCGTGTCCGCGGGCCACAGTCCCGAATCCACGTACCAAGGGGTGTCGTTGGCGGCCGTCTGCGAGGGATGGGTGCCGTTGGCCTCGTTCCGCCGCGCCTCCTCGGCCGCCTGCTTCGCCCTCGCGATGGCCTCGGCCCTCTGTTTGGCTTCGGCGGTCTGGCGCGCGGCGGTGGCCGCGTCGGCGGCGGCCCGCGCGTCCTGGCTGGCCTGCAAGGCGGAGGCGCGGGCCTGGCTGGCGTTGGCCTGGGCACTCGACGAGGAGGAGGCCGCCTGCCGCGCCGACGCCATGGCCTGTCGCATCGAATAGTTCGCGGACCGGGATGCCACCTGGGCCGCGGAGGCCGCCTGCTTGGCACTCGCCGCCGACTTGGCCGCTTCGGCCGCCGATGCGTCAGCGGCATCCGCGTTCGTCTTCGCCTCCCGGGCCGCGGTCGTGGCGTCTGCGGCATAGCCCTGCGCCTTCGAGGCCCACTGGCTCGCGTCGGCCGCGGCCTGACGGGCCTCGGCTGCTGCCTTGGAAGCCAGCGCTGCTTCCTCCAGGGCATTCGCCGCCACCTTTGCGGCGTGCGCGATCGAGGCGCGGATCGCGGAGACGTGGGTGGCGTGGTCCTGGTCCAGGCGGGCGATGTCGAAGCTGTCCTGGAGGATGAAGTTCCGCCGCATGTAGGCGGGGCCTTCCAGCACGATCTGCGCGGCCGACTTCATGTAGGGGCCGCCGGAGGAGAGGAGGGCGAACACCTGGGCCTGGTCGTCGACCTTCACCGCGTCCGCCAGTTCGACGGTGAGGAAGCGGTGCAGGGCAGCGGCGCTTCCGTCGGCCAGGGCCGCTTCTGCCTTGGCCTTGACGTTGCTGCCCGGGTTCTGGTGCAGGAGCTCGAAGACCATGACGCGGTTCTGCGTGGCGGAGGCTTCAATGACCCCGCGGGTGAGGAAATCACGCGCCGCGTTCGGGTCGTCGCTGGCCAGCGCCCGGTGGGCGGCTGCGGCGACCTCCGAGCCGGCCGTCGCCGCCATGGCTAGCACGGTCTCCCGGTCGTCCTGCCGCTCGGCGAGAAGTCGGTCGGTGTCAATCCAGTTGACGACGTCCTCTTCGCCACCGGCGAGGGCGAACTCCGCGGCGTCGCGCGTCCATGTGCCCGGTGAGTCGAGGAGCCGTACTGCGGCCTTCCGTCCGGCCGTGACGGCCGCGGCCAGGTCACCGGCGCGCAACGCCTCGGACGCGGCCGCGACGAGGTCCTTGATGTCCGTGGTGGTCCTGTCGGCCTGCGTGCGCTCTCTGGCCGCCCGGGCGATTTCCTCGGTCTCTGCCTGTGCCCTGAGGCGGGCCTCCTCGACTCCCATCGCGGTGTCCTCGGCGATGCGGGCGGTCTCCGCGTCCCGGGCCGCCCGTTCCACGGCCTGGGCTTCCTTGACCGCGTCGGCCGCCGTGTTGGCGGCCTGCAGTGCGGCCTCCGCGTAGGCGGTCGACCGCTTGGCGTATTCGATCGCCTTGCCCGCGTTCGCCGCGGCGTCGTCCGCCGCGGCCGCGGCCTTCTCGGCATGGTCGGCGGCGCTGTTGGCGGCGTCGCGTGCGACACCTGCGGCGGCCGAGGCCCGGTTCGCCAGGGTCTGCGAGAGCGGCCGCGACGGCAACGCCGGCTACGTCCCGCAGAACGAGCTGCCCTGGGAGCTCAACCCG
>NZ_JBEZWL010000149.1:0-17731 GCF_040648015.1 Streptomyces sp. NPDC029216
GCCGCGGCCGCCCCGGCGCAGGCCACCGCGGCGCAGACCGCCTCCGTCCGCACCGGCCCGGCGCGGCAGACCCAGGCCTCGCGGACGGCCGACGCCTGCGCCCCGGCCCAGGTCGTCGCCAACGGCGGTTTCGAGAGCGGCACTTCGCCCTGGAGTCAGTCGCAGACCGGCCTGATCACCAACCGCACCGGCCAGACCGCCCACGCCGGCGGCTACTTCGCCTGGCTGAACGGCGTCGGCCGGACACACACCGACACGCTCTCCCAGAGCGTCACGGTCCCCGCCGGGTGCAGCACCGCCACCCTCACCTTCTGGCTGCACATCGACACCGCCGAGCAGACCTCCTCGGTCAGGTACGACACCCTGACCGCGAAGATCGGCAGCACGACGCTCGCGACGTACTCGAACCTCGACAAGAACACCGGGTACGTGCAGAAGTCCTTCGACGTCTCCGCCTTCGCCGGGCAGACCGTGACCGTCGCGTTCACCGGCTCCGAGGACTCCAGCCTCCAGACCAGCTTCGTCGTCGACGACGTCGCCCTCGACACCTCCGGCGGCACGGTCCCGCCGACGGACTCCACCCGGACCCCGGCCGCGCCCTCGTACACCGTGGACCTCAGCAGCGACGCGAGCGGCTTCGTGTGGACCGGCCACGAGACCGCCTCGTTCACCAACGCCTCCGCGACCCCGCTGAGCGAGGTGTACCTGAGGCTCTGGGACAACTACCACGGCACCTGCCAGGCCATGCCGATCACCGTCAGCAACGTCACCGGCGGCACCGCCGGAGGGCTCTCGGTCGCCTGCACCGCCCTCAAGATCGACCTGCCGGCCCCGCTCAACCAGGGCCAGAGCGCCACGATCGGCTTCGACCTGGCGATCACCGTGCCCAGCGGTGCGGACCGGTTCGGCCACGACGGGGCGTTCAGCAACATCGGCAACGCCCTGCCGGTGCTGGCCGTCCGGGACGGCGCGGGCTGGCACCTGGACCCGTACACGAACAACGGCGAGTCGTTCTACTCCCTGGCCTCCGACTTCAAGGTGACCCTGGACCACCCCAGCAGCCTGCTGGTGCCGGCCACCGGGACCTCCGTCGACACCCCCGGCGCGAGCGGACGTACGGTCACCACCGCCACCGCCTCCAAGGTGCGCGACTTCGCCTGGGGCGCCGGTCCGTTCAGCAAGATCTCGGGAACCTCGGCCGCCGGCACGCCGATCAACATCTACTCCGTGTCCGGGATCAGCGCGAGCGACGCCCAGTCCATGCTGACCACCGCGAAGAACGCGGTCGACGCCCACGCGGCGCGGTTCGGCGCCTACCCGTACGGCGAGCTGGACGCGGTCATCGACAACAACTACTGGTTCGGGGGCATGGAGTACCCCGGCTTCGTCCTCGACCTGGTGAGCACCACGGCGCTGACGCACGAGATCGGGCACCAGTGGTTCTACGGCATCGTCGGCGACGACGAGTACACGAGCCCCTGGCTCGACGAGTCGTTCACCGACTACGCCACCGACCTGGCGCTGGGCAAGACGGGCACGAACTGCTGGAGCGGCGTCTCGTGGGCTTCGTCGGCCGAGAAGATCACCAACTCGATGGCCTACTGGGACGCGCACTCGTCACGGTACTCGACCGTCGTGTACGGCTACGGCAAGTGCGCCCTGCACGACCTGCGGCGCCAGCTCGGCGATAGTGTGATGGCCAAGCTGCTGAAGGACTACGCCACTTCGCACTGGTACGGCGTCTCGACGACGGCCGAGTTCAAGGCGGCCGCCCAGGCCGTTTCGGCCACGGACCTGACCTCGTTCTGGACGCAGCACCGCATCGAGGGCTGAGGCAGGAACGGTCCGCCGGGGTCACGCACCCCGGCGGGCCGGCACGACAGACAGCGGAAGTCATCCGCGGGACGGGGAGCGTCGTAGTTGATCTCTGTGGGTACGGTGGCGGCCCTGCGCCGGTATCCGGTGAAGTCCATGCTCGGCGAGGATCTCGCGTCGGTGGCGGTGACGCGGGCGGGCCTGTCCGGGGACCGGACGTACGCGGCGCTCGACGAGGCGGGCGCGGTCGGCAGCGCCAAGCACCCGCGCAAGTGGGGGCGCCTGCTCGGCTGTCGCAGCCGGTGGGCCGGGGGCGCCGTCGAGGTGGAGCTGCCCGACGGGGAGGTGCACACGGTCGGCGATCCCGATCTGGATGCCCGGCTGTCCAAGCTGCTGGGCCGTCACGTCTTCCTCTCGGCGAGCCCGCCGGAGCACGGCACGCTGGAGCGTGCGGTGCCGGACTACGAGGGCGGCGTCCCGGATGCCCTGCGGGCGACGGCGTCCGTGGACGGCACCGGCGAGAGGATCACGGTGGGCAGGGCGGCGCCGGGAACGTTCTTCGACTACGGCCGGGTCCACCTGGTCACCACCTCCACCCTGGCAGGACTCCGATCCGCCCACCCCGCCGGGGACTTCGACCCGCGCCGGTTCCGGCCGAACCTGGTCGTCGACACCGGTGCGGCGCCGGCCTTCACGGAGGACACCTGGCAGGGCCGCCGGTTGCGCGCGGGCGAGGCCCTCTTCCGCGTCCTGGTGCCCACACCCCGCTGCGTGGTCCCCACCCTCGGCCACGACGAGCTGAAGGCCGACCCCGGCATCATGCGCGCGATCGCCCGTGAACATCGCATCCCCGTCTTCGACCTGGGGCGGCTGGCCTGCCTCGGGGTGTACCTGGAGGTCCTCGAACCCGGCACGGTCCGGCTGGGCGACTCGTTCACACTGCCGGACGGACCGTGACATCGGAGCCTCACCCCTCTGATGGTGCCGCACCGGAGTCAGGGGGGCGGTGGCAGTGCCGGCCGGCGGAAGGCGAGCAGGGCCGCCGCGATCTTCACCCCGGTGGAGATCGTCAGGGCCTGCAGGAACGGCATACCCATGAGCCACAGGGCCACCATCATGACCGTGAGGACCAGGAACGCGGGCAGCAGACGGGTCCGCACGATCGCCGCCCTCAGGTGCCCGGCCCTGCTCCGCTGCGGAGCGGCCGGCCCCGTCGGGCGTGCGGCGAGACCCTCCTCCTCGGCTTGCGGCATCGGCGACTGCCCTTCCCTCGTGCCGGTCCCCGAGGACGAGCCTCCGCCGCGCCCCGCCGGACCGCCACCGCTGCCGCCCTCCCCCGCCGCCATTCGACGTACAAGTTCACCTCACCGGGCCAGACCGGGGACGCCGGGAATAGTCCCGCACGGTCGTGCGGCTGTCATGGACGATCACCACCACGCTACAGAAGGGCCCCTGAACATGAACCAGTTGACGCCCGCTCCGCTGCCCCGCGGGACCAAGGTGTTGTCCATCGGCCTGCACCCCCGCGCGCTGGACTACAGCCGTCTGCCCGAGGGGCTGGACGAGACCGTGCTGACCGCCCGGATCGAAGCCGGCAACGCCGCCCTGCTCGATGCGGGTCTCGACGCCGTCCTGTGCCTGATCGACGCGGCACCGGAGCAGGCCGAGGCCGCGATTCGCCGCCACCTGCGGGACGGCGACTTCGGGCTGGCGATGGTCGGCGGGGGCATACGCATGCTGCCCGAGCACACCCTGCTGTTCGAGCGGATCGTCGGGGTCCTCACCGAGGCCGCACCGGGCATCCGGCTGTGCTTCAACTCCTCTCCCGAGGACACCATCGACGCCGTGAGGCGCTGGATCCGGGTGTGACCCGGGAGTTGCCCCGTCCGTGACCGGCCGGTCGCCGCCCGGGACCGTCAGCCCACGAGGACAACGGGGTCGAGGAAGCCGCGGGAGAATGCGGACCGTGCGACGCATCGAGTTCTTCACGTACGGGGTGAACCGCCGGTGGGGCATCCGGGTGGACGGGACGGACCTGCGGGAACCGCTGGTCGAGGCCGTCCGGCCGGCGTGGGAGGCCGAGGAGTTCTTCCGCGAGAAGTCCCCGCAGGAGGCGGAGGAGTTCCTGCGGCACCAGTACGGCGGCCTGACCGCGCTCGACTTCGGCGAGGGAGACGACCGGGCCGCGCGGCACTTCCTGGGCGAGGGGCGGGGTGAGCTGTGGGACGGGGCGACCGGGACGACGGTGGTCCTGGGCTGCGTGTGCGGGGTGTGGGAGTGCGGGCCGCTCTACGCGCGCATCGACGCCACCGCCGACACCGTGACCTGGTCCGGGTTCCGGATGCCGTACCGGGCGGCGGGGGACGTGCTGCCCCTCGGCCCGTACGTCTTCGACCGCGGCGCCTACGAACGCGCAGTGAACCACCCCGGCCACCTGGCACGGGATCCCTGGGCCTAGGGTCTGTCGCCTGCGCCGCGTGCGCGTCTCAGGGTTCGCGCCGCCCGTCCTCCACCAGCTCGACCGGACAGACATCCGCGGCCCCTTCCGGCTCCCGGGACGGCGCCGGCGGGCCGGTGAACCGGGCGTGGGGCGAGGTGTCGCGCAGGCGGCGGTCGAGGAGGACCACGGAGGTGAACTCCGCGGGTCGCCGCGGGCCGCTTCCCCCGATGCCGGACAGGAGCGCCGCCAGACCCCGTTCATGGGCGGCGAAGACACGGGGTGACGTCAGGCGCCGACGGGCACGCTGCCCCGACAGGGCCTCCTGGACCCCGACGTCGAGGAGGACCATGTGCGCCGGCCGCCCCGTACGGTCGGCGCTGCGCGCGAGCCACCGGCGCAACCAGGTCCGGGTGCCGCAGTCGTGGATGAGCAGCGGAGCGGAGCCCCGCATCGCCGTGCGGACCCTGCGCATGTGGTGCAGCCGCGCCACGGGCCGGTACACGGCGTAGGGAAGCCAGGACGGCATGACCGCCTCGCAGGCGGAGCGCGTGGTCCGCGGGTCCAGAACGGTTCCCGAAGGGGCCCAGGCACGCAGCAGGGTGCTCTTCCCGCTGCCCGGGAGACCGGCTATGACGACGACCGCGTTCTGCGGGTAGGACAGGCATATCCCCGCATCGGTCCGCCCGCGCAGGTCGACGATCCCCCGGGGGGTGACGTGACGGACGGCTCGGTGTCCAGGGTCCACGGTGGACTTCGCGTTCTTCACGTCAGGGCCGGCCTCGGACACAGCGGACCGTACATCGTGCTTCGACTCCCTGCCAGGTGGTGGACCGCGCCGGATGCGGCAGCGGCGGGTATGAGACTGATCAGAATGTCACAACGGCCGGGCGCAGTCCCCACAAGGGACGGTCACGGAAATGCCTAAATTGAGCAATACCCCACGTCTTGAGTCCTGGGGTCGGCGCGGCCACCGCCACACATGATCCACTCCCGTGCGCACGGCCGGGTTCGTACCCTGGGGGCATGCGTATGCGCCCCACCCTGCACTGGACCCCCACGGAGGACCTGCCGCCGGGCACCACGGACCTGCAGCCGGTCGCCGATGCGCTGCGGGCCGGCGGTGTGCTGGTGCTCAGCGGGGCGGGCCTCTCCACCGAGTCCGGCATCCCCGACTACCGCGGCGAGGGCGGGAGCCTGAGCCGGCACACCCCGATGACCTACCAGGACTTCACCGCCAGCGCCGGGGCCCGGCAGCGGTACTGGGCGCGCGGTCACCTCGGCTGGCGCACCTTCGGCCGGGCCCGGCCCAACGCCGGGCACCGGGCCGTGGCCGCGTTCGGGCGCCACGGCCTGCTGTCGGGTGTGATCACGCAGAACGTCGACGGTCTGCACCAGGCCGCCGGCAGCGAGGACGTCGTCGAGCTCCACGGAAACCTGGGGCGGGTCGTCTGCCTCTCCTGCGGGGCCCGCAGCCCGCGCCACGAACTGGCACAGCGGCTGGAGGAGGCCAACGAGGGCTTCGAGCCCGTGGCCGCCGGGATCAACCCGGACGGGGACGCCGACCTCACCCAGGCCCAGGTCGGGGACTTCCGCGTGGTGCCGTGCGCGCTCTGCGGGGGCGTCCTCAAGCCCGATGTGGTGTTCTTCGGCGAAGCGGTTCCGCCGCGGCGCGTCGAGGAGTGCCGCAGGCTGGTGCGGGAGGCCGCCTCACTGCTGGTCCTCGGATCGTCGCTGACGGTGATGTCCGGGCTCCGGTTCGTCCGCCAGGCCGCCGAGGCCGGAAAGCCGGTGCTGATCGTCAACCGGGACCGGACCCGGGGCGACCGGCACGCCGTCACCCGGGTCGCGCTCCCGCTCGGGACGGCCCTCAGCACGGTCGCCGACCGGCTGGACGTCCCGGTCGAGGACCGGGCGGGCGACTGACGCTGCCACCTGGCCCGGACGGCCGGGTCAGCCCGTCGCAGGACGGTCGGGCAGCCGGGTGCCGCAGCCCGAGCAGTAGCGGGCGTCGACCTCTATCGCGTGGCGGTGGCAGCGCGGGCAGACCAGGTGCAGGCCGCACGGCACGGGCGGGGTCGCCGGGCCTGCCGGGGCAGCCGGGGCTGTCGGAGCTGCCGGGCCTACCGGGGCCGCCGCGGCTGCCGGCTCAGCCGGCGCAGCCGGGGTGATGGTCATCCCCCGGCGCTTGCGGTGGACGGTCAGCACGACCAGGCCGTTCGGGCCGGCCAGCAGGGCCCGGGCGGCGCCGCGCGGCAGCAGGGCCAGGAAGCCGGGCGACAGGTGCGACTGGGTGCCGTCGAGGGTGAGGATGCCCGTGCCCGAGACGACGACCAGCATGACGTCGACCTCGTCCTCGGTGTACTCCGCTCCCCCGGTGCCGGGCAGATGACGCACCAGGTTGCCGTCGAGCTGCCGGTCGACGCCCCGCAGCCGCCACAGGGCCCCGCTCTGCCCCTCCACGGCCCCCGCGAGCAGCCCCGCGACGGTCGCCGTCTGCGGCTTGTGCTCCACCTCCATCAAGGCGCCCTCTCCACGTCCGGCCCGCATTGCACCCCTCATGATCCCGCACCCTCGCCCCCGCGCGGGACCGGGACGGTCGTGCGTCACCGTCGCGGGGGGCGTGCGAACACCTGCACCCCCGCGCCCGGCCTTCCGCGGGACCGCGACGGGCCCGATCCGTAACCCGCCCGGAGCCGGTCCGTTGTAGCTCGCACAAGGTCATCTCACGAGTGCGAAGGCAGAGTCCATGACGAGCAGCACGTCCGCCGCCCCCGCCATCGGCCGCATCCTGACCGCGACGGCGCTCACCGCCGCGCTGGCCCTGGGAGCCGGGACGGCGGTGGCCGCGGGTCCCGCCGACGAGGGCTGGAAGGGAGAGGGCGGACTCGCCCTGAACGCCGCCGACAACGCCGAGGTCGACGCCTACGCCGACCGGGCGAAGCGGGCCGAGGAGGCGATCGGCACGGACGTGCGCGCCGCCGCCCTCGTCTCGGGTGCGGAGCTGATCGGCTACGAGCACCGCCTCAAGTCCCCCGACTCCCTCAAGCGGAAGGTCGCCACCTCCCTCAAGGAGCACCCCGGCCAGACGGTGGACGCGGCCCTGGCCGGGCTGACCGACGCCGTCAGGTACACCCTCCAGTGGCCGGACGGCACCTACACCGAGGGGGTGGCCGCCGCCTCCGCCGTCCTCTCCGCATGGGGCAACGACAACACCAAGTGGTCCAACACCTGGGGCCGGAGCAGTGGCTACAAGGGTCTCAACACCGGCTGGCGCGCGCCGCGTTCCGGGCAGCTCTTCGAGGTCCAGTTCCACACCCCCGCCAGCAAGCACGCCCAGGAGGTCACCCACCTGCTGTACGAGGAGCAGCGTCTGCCGTCGACGACCCCGGCCCGGAAGAGGGAGCTCCAGGCCCGGCAGGACGCCGAGTTCGCCGCCGTGCCCGTACCGCGGGGCGCCGAGCGGCTGAACCCGCCCGCCCCGCTCCCCGTCCCGGCAGGGCGCTGACCCGGCGAACCAGGGGCGGCTCGTCAGCTCGTCAGGGACCGGACCGCCTGCCGCTCCAGGTCCAGGCAGCGGTCCACGCGCTGCGCGCACGCCTCGAAGAGGTCTCGCCGTTCACCCGGGCCGGCCTCCGGGGCCGCGTCCCGGGCCAGTGCGGCCAGCTCCGACCAGTGGCCGGCGGACTCCCTGAAGAGCGCGGCGGCCTCCGGACGCCCGACGAGGTCGAGGAAATCGGCGTAGAGCGGGCGCGTCGCACCCGGGGCCGTCCAGTTCTCCTCCAGGCAGGCGTACAGCCGCCCGGTGCCCGCCCGGAAGGCCTCCGGCGTGCTGCCGAACCGGCGTTCCCAGCCGGCGTCGGTGCTGTCGTCGCGCAGCTGCGCGGCGAGCTTCTCCATCCCGCTGAACCCGAAGTTGACGTCGAACTCGTTGCCCAGGACCGGCCCGGTGAGGTGCAGGACCGTGGAGGCGATCGCCCCTTCCACGTCCGGCTCCCCCTCGGCCGGTCCGGTGGGCACGATCAGCTGGTGGCGGCCCTTGCGGTGCGCGGTCCAGGCGGCGCCGAACCGCTCGCGGTCGATCCGGTACGGGGTCTCGGCGCCGTCCTCGACCAGCAGGTCGTCGCCGTCGTACCCGGCGATGACGACGGTGTGCGGGTCGGTGCCGGTCATCTCGGCGTCCGGGTCGGGGCCGTGCCAGGGCAGGGACGAACGGTCGACCACGCAGAAGGCGGGCTGCCCGGCGTCGAGCGCGGCACGGACCCGGCCCCAGCGGGGGTTCATCGCCCGGGTGGCCTCGTACGGAACCCCGAGACGGCCGAGCGCGACCTGCACCCAGGGCTCGGGATGGGCCTGGGCCACGATCGAGACGATGGGCAGCCTGCCCTCGTACGCGAAGACGAAGTACATGAAGCCGATCCCGCCGGCCAGGCCGGCCACGAGCTCCTCGTCGTGGACGCTGCCCAGGGCGTGGCGGATCAGCGAGGCCTCCCGGTGGCGCCGGGTGCCGAAGTCTTCGTATACGAGCACGGTCATGCGGTCACCCTAACCTCGGAAAGGCCAGCTCAACGCATCGTGGAGCGGCCCTCCGGGGTTCGGGGCGTTCGGACTCCTGAAGCCGGGGTCCGAAGGTCCGAGGAAACTGTCCGGGTAGCAGAACGTGGTGCGCGCCGGCGTGCCGGCCGTCAGCCGGAAGTGGGCGGAGCCGAACCGCGGGGCCCCGCCGACGGGCTTGCGGCGGAAGTTCAACGATCCGTAGACGGGGCGCTCGTGCGGGGTGGCGTCGTCATGGGCCCCGTCGAAGATCCGGCTCTCCCAGCGCCAGCGGTCGCCGCCCGGATGCGCGGTGAGTCCGCCGTTGCTGGTCCCCGTGACGAACTGCGAGCGGTAGAAGCCGTCTTCGGCCATGGCGTCCAGGATCGGCCTGCCGTGCAGCGTGTCCGGTCACGGCCGGCGCCTGACCGGTTCCCCGAGCAGCGCCGTCAGCTCCGCCTCGACGGCTGCGAGCAGGGAGGGACCCCAGACGGTCAGGGTCTGCTCCCAGGGGTGCCCGAAGGTGCCCAGGCGCAGGTCATGGGTGAGGTGGAGGTAGTAGTCGCCGTCGGGGTAGGTGCCGAGTCCCGGGACGGGGGGACGGCCGGGGATGCCGACGCGTCGGGGGTCGTAGCGGTAGCCGTTGTGCTGCCAGTCCAGCCAGTACACGAACTCCCCGGGCCCGGTGGCGGCGAGCAGTCCGCGCCGGACGATCGCGTCGAGCTCGCCGGGGAGGTCCGGGACGAGCCGGTGGTGGGAGTGCAGGTTCCATACGGCCGAGGGGGACGGTTCTGTGATCGCGGGCCGGTGGGTCATGCTCGGCTTGAAGGCGAAGTCCGCGGAGAAGCGGTCCCACAGCGGCCCGTCGTCGTGCAGCCAGTCGAGGAACCGCGCGGGCCGGCTGGTCTCGGGAGTACCCGGCGGGCTCCAACGGTAGGAACGTACGGTGGTGGCCTCGGTGAAACC
Organism: Streptomyces sp. NPDC029216; assembly: GCF_040648015.1. Lineage (NCBI taxonomy): Bacteria > Bacillati > Actinomycetota > Actinomycetes > Kitasatosporales > Streptomycetaceae > Streptomyces > Streptomyces sp. NPDC029216. The sequence goes on from NZ_JBEZWL010000149.1 coordinate 9,752, forward strand.
GGCCTCCAGCAGCCGCTCGCGCAGCGCGCCCCCGGCTTCCGCGAGGAGCGCCGTACCCCGCCGGCGCCTGCGCCACTCGTCGGTACAGGCCTTGACGAAGTCCGGGTCGTCGCGGGTCAGGCCTCCGACGACGGCGAAGGGACGGCCCGCGTCGGCGTGCATCCACGCCACGGCGACGGCGCGGCCGTCCTCCAGCAGGACCTCGGTGAACACGTCCCCGTCATCCGAGGCGCCGTCCGCGGTCATCTCCGCGTACGGCATCGCGTGGGGGCCTGCCGAGCCGGCGGCCACCTCCCACGCCCGCTCTGCCTGATCCCTGACGTCGTACAGGTTGTGCACCCCGTGGCGGGGCGGCTTCGCCGCGTGCTCGGGCACCCCGGACGACAAGGGCCCGTCCTCCTCGCGCACCGGACCGGCAACCAGTACCCGGCGTGCCGGGCCCGCGTCGAACCCCGCCGCCGCGAGGGCCGGGCCCAGCTCCGGCGAGTCGTGACCGTACACCTTCCAATCCACCGGTTCGCCGCGCTCCGCGAAGGCCTCCTGCTGCCGGCGCACCAGCGCGGCGAGGCCGGTCCGCTCGGCGAGCGAGGCGTGCTCGACCGTGCCGTGCGTCCCGTAGTGCCGGCGCACGACCGGCCCGTCGGCCTCGACCACCACCCCGGCCGGATGCCACGCGGGAACCCGCCCGCGCAGCCGGTTCCACTCCGCCCACCGCCCACCCATGTCCATGATCGGGAGCCTAGACGGGCCGAAAGGGCGGCGAGCCACGGGGCGTCCGGGCCGGGGCCGTCCTAGCGTGAAACCATGGCACTGGACTGGAACACACTCCTCGTCGACCAACTCGACTGGCACTGGCGGCACCAGCTGCGCGGGCGTCTGGACGGCCTCACCGACGACGAATTCCTCTGGGAGCCCGTCCCGGACTGCTGGAGCGTGCGCCCGCGCGGCACCGGCACGGCCCCGGTGCAGGCCGGCTCCGGGGACTTCACCATCGACTGGGCCTATCCGGAGCCGGTTCCCGCCCCGGTCACCACGATCGCCTGGCGCCTCGGGCACCTCCTCGTGGGCGTGCTCGGCGCGCGCAACGCCTCACACTTCGGCGGACCGCCCGTGGACTACATGACGTACGTCTACCCGGGGACGGCCGCGGAAGCACTGGACCGGCTCGACGCGGCGTACGCACGCTGGACCACCGGGGTGCGCGCCCTCGGCGAGGAGGGCCTGGTCCGGCCGTGCGGCGAGGACGGGTACGAGAAGGAGCCGATGGCGGCCCTCGTCCTGCACATCAACCGCGAGATGATCCACCACGGGGCCGAGATCGCCCTGCTCAGGGACCTGTACGCGCACCGGGCCGGATAGGCCGTCCGGGTCACGGGGTTTCGGCCGGGGCGAAGCGGAGGGGATGGGACACCGAGTGCGGGCCGCGGACCCGGGTCCCGAACACGACCACCTCGCAGCCCGGCGCGACACGGCAGTCGACCGTGCGCCCGTCGTTGGCGGTGAAGGTCGCCGAGAGCACGACCGTCTCGTCCAGCCGCCCCTGGTCGGTGGTGGCCGGCGGGCGGCCGCGGGTACGGCAGCCGGTGGCCTCCGTGGAGCCGGCGGGGCACTCCAGGACCACCGAGTGGTACTGCGGCTCGTACCCGCGCCCGGTGACGTGCACGGACTGGCCGTCCACCAGCCCCTCGGACGGATCCACCCGCACGGTGGGAGCCGCCTCCAGCGCACCGCGCGGCCGGAAGCTCAGCGGGACGGTGGTGAGGACGGCGCCGGCGTTGTCCGTCAGGGCCAGCCGGCAGGGGTTCTCCGCGGTCGCGGTACGGCAGTCGAAGGTGCCCGTCCCGGTGGCGAGTTGTGCGTAGAGCTTCTTCGGCGACACCGGCAGGGTGCCGTCCGGCAGCACGCGGAACTGCCGCGCGGTGTCCTTGTCACAGGCCCCCGCCACCGTGTCCGGGGCGCACACCTCGACCCATACGTACGCCTTGGCCGGGCCTCCCTCGACCGAGAAGTCGACGATGTCCCCGTCGCGCAGCCCGGTGGTCCGCTTCACGATCAGCTGCGGAGCGGCGGGCACGGCCTCCGCCGCCCCGCCTGCGGCCAACCCGGCCCCGGCCAGCGCCACCACGAGCCCCGCCCGCCCGAATGCCCCCCAGAACCCCATCGCTGCCCCCTCCTGCTGCGCCTGTCAGGTCGATGGGATCCTCCTGGCTCCCGGCCTCCCCGGCAAGGACGCGTTCAGGCCGCGCCGGTGACGCGTTCAGCGGGCCACGCGGTAGCGGAGGCGGACGACCCCCGAAGGGAAGGTGCGGCTCTCGACGAGTTCGAGGTCCACCCGGCGCTCGCTCCGGGGGAAGAACGGAATGCCGCCGCCGACCAGGACCGGGTGGACCCTGGGCCGGTACTCGTCGATCAGATCGAGGGCGGCCGCCTGGGCGGCGAGCCTCGCGCCGCCGATCGCGATGTCGCCCTCCCCGGGCTCGGCCCGCAGCCGCTCGATCTCCTCCGCCAGGCCGCCGGAGGCCAGACGGGCCTGGCCCTGCACCGCCGACAGCGTCGTGGAGAACACCACCTTGGGGAGCGGCTTCCAGAGCGCGGCCCACTGGAGCATCGGGGCGTCGAGCGCCGGATCCTGGTCCGCCGTCTCCCAGTACAGCATCGTTTCGTACAGCCTTCGCCCCATCAGATGGACGCCGACCCCCCGCAGCTCGTCGGTGACGAAGCGGAAGAGATCCTCGTCGGGCGCCGTCCAGTCGAATCCGCCGTCCGGCCCGACGATGTAGCCGTCGAGCGAGATGCCCATCGAATACGTCACGCTGCGCATCGGACGTCCTCTCCGGCCACGGGCTCGACGCCGCGCGGACCGATGGCTTGACGGGATTCAGCCGGTGCCAGCATACGTTCGGAAGCCGCCGGACAGGCTCCCCCGCCGGTGTGGCGGATGGGGGGCAGACGAGTGATCACGGGGGTGGCGCGGGGCGGCACGTTCGCCGACTGCCCGTGCTGCTGGAGGCCCTCGCCTACGGCGGCGCGCTGGTCCTGATCCCGCTCACGTTCCTCTACGGGATCACGGGCATGCGAATGCAGCCGCTCTTCGTGGGGCCCGGCCACGGCCGTACGCGTCCGCTCCCCCGGACCGGCCGCGGATCGGCCGACCGGCCTTCTGCCGGGCCCCAGCTGACAGGTCATCGGTCCCGATGTCAGAGGCCGGGGCCGTTCGGGTCATAGTGGTTCCCACAGGGGCGGCTTCCGCCCCGAACGTACGACACGGGGAGTTCCACCATGCACATCCACCGGAGCCGTTCCGCGGCCCTGGCCACCTTCCTCGGGCTCGCCCTGGGCCTGACCGCCTGCGAGGGCTCGGACTCCGCGGGCGAAGCGCTGAAGACGCCCACGACGAGCGCGAGCACGGGTACCGGGACGGCGGCACCCGCCACCGCCCCGACGCCGACGCCGTCCGCCAGCGAGGCCCCGTCTGCGGCCCCGAGCCCGACGCAGGCCGGGCCGGACGGCAAGGGCCCGGGCGGTGCCTCCGCCGGGCCGGGCACCGACGACAGCTACGCCTACACCCACCCCTGCTCCGCGCGGAGCATCACCGTCAAGGTCACCTCGCCTCAGGGCTTCCCCGCCACGGTCCGCATCATCACGGTGACCAACAACGGCTCCACCACGTGCGGGCTCGACCTGACCCCCGCCGTCGGCTTCAGCGCCAAGAACGCCGCCCTCGGTATCCAGGCGAGCCCTCCCGACGGCCTCGGCGGCGCGCCGGCGCACCCGGTCCGGCCCGGGGCCACCGCGTACGCGGCCGTGGACCTGAACCCCTCGAACGGCAACGGGCCCGTCGCCGACGAGATCAACATCGTGGCCGACCCGAGCCACATGCCGAACGCCGACCAGGTCAGCCTCCCGCTGGCCACCCCGCAGAGCGTCGCCCGCCCGAAGGTCGGCGTGTACCACTTCAGCGCCCGCGATTCGTTCAACTCCCTCTAGGTCTCCGGGCCGGACCGCGGGAAAATCCGTGCCGGTTCCGCCGTGCGGTGCTGCAGAATCACCGCATGGCGGACATGGACGTATTCCGGAACGCGGTCACCGGCTGGGCTGCGGCGGGCGGCCCCGACGGGCCGGCCCACGCGCCCGCCCCGGAGCCGAGGGTCACGACCGTGGTGCTGGTGGAGGGGCCCAGCGACCTCGCCGCCATCGAGACCCTGGCCGCACGCCTGGGCCGGGACCTGGACGCCAAGGGCGTCTGCGTCATCTCCATGGGCGGGGCGATGAACATCGGCCGCTACACCCGGCTCCTGGGCCCGCCCGGACTGGGACTGCGCATCACCGGGCTCTGCGACGAGCAGGAACTGCCGTTCTACGACCGCGCCCTCCGCCAGGCCGGCTCGCCCGGCGACGAGGTCTTCGTCTGCGTGCGGGACCTCGAAGAGGAGCTCATCCGCGCGCTGGGCGTCCCGAGGGTGGAGGAGATCATCGAGGCGGAGGGCGACCTCACCCCGTGGCAGACCTTCACCCGCCAGCCCGCGCAACAGGGCCGCGACCGGCACCAGCAGGTGCGGCGCTTCCTCGGCACCAAGAAGGGCCGCAAGATCCGCTACGGCCACCTCCTCGCCCGGGCCCTCGACCCCGGCCGGATACCCGCACCCCTCGACGCCCTCTTCACCAGCCTGCGGCCCGGCTCCGCGGACCGGCGGTACGCACCGGGCACCGGCCGGCCGGAACACGGCGGACGCTGATCCGGTGCACGGGCGGGCGGTCCAGTGACGGTGGAACCGTCTCGACAGGGCCTGCGCAGGCCCGTTACCGTCGATCAGTTTTGCGACAGGCGCACGCCGCGGGCGGGACGCGTCCCGCTGTCGCGGAGGACCGTGGGGGGACGGGTGGCTGATTTCGACGAGGAGACGGCCCTGGAGGTCAGGGGGCGGCAGGCCGACGTCGCCGCGGCCCTCGGGGCCCTGGACGGCCTGGAGGAGGACGACCCGCGGTATCCGGACGCGTTCGCGCGGCTGGTGCAGGCGGGCACCGCGCTGCTCGCGTACGAGGCGGAGGCGGCGGCCGTCCTGGAGCGGCAGCAGTTCGAGGCGAACACCCGGTCGTTCACGCTGGCGCTGGGGGCACACATGGCCTGTGCGCTGGTGGTGGGCACGGCCTCGGCGCTCGAATGGATCGGCGGGGGGTGGCTGTACTTCGCGATCGTCCAGTTCCTCCTGACCGGCGGGTTCTACGCGGCCGGAGAGGACCCGTTCCAGCATCAGCACCGGTGGCTGCGGAAGGCCGCCGCCGCCCTCGGAGTCGCGGTCGTGTCGGTCCTGCTGCTCGCCTTCGACGTGCTGCCCTGGTGGGGGTGGCTGCTTCCGGCGGTCGGCTGGTACTTCGCCTTCGGCCTGGCCATGAAGTCACGCGAGGCCGACGTGGCGCAGGAGCGGGCGTGAGCGGCAACCCGGGCGAGGAGCACGCCCGCCGGATCGACGCGCTCCAGCGCGGCCAGGACAGCCTCCGGGTGGACACGGAACGGGCCCTCTCCGACCTCACGTCGAAGCTGTCCGACGTCACCCGGGCGGTGGAGCGGCTGAAGGCCGGTGAGCAGAGCGCCACGCGACGCGCCAAGGGCTTCGAGGCCGAGCTGGCGGAGGCCAAGGAAGCGGCCGAGGTCCGGGCCGTGCAGCTGGAGAAGGCCCTCGCCTCGGCCAACACGGACGTGCAGTGGCTGGCCGCGCGGGTGGCCGCCCTGGAGCGGCACCTGCGGAACGCCGAGGGCGCCGCCGCCGTCGACCTGGACTCCGACCCGTCAGGAGAGCTGCGCGGCCTCGCCCTCACCATCGAGGAGGGCCTCACGGCCGAGGAGACCCTCTTCAGCGACCATGAGCGCAGCGTCCTCCGCCACCGGATCACCAGACACGAGCAGGCCCGCCAGGCCCTGGCCACGTACCGGGCGAGGGTGCGGGAGGCCGCGGCCGTGCTGGCGTCCACCGCGGCCGGCGATCCGGGCCGCAAGAAGGCCGAGGCGGCGTTCACCAGGGCGTCCCGGGCGGCGCAGAAGGGGCAGGGGCGGATCGCGGAGCTGACCGCGAACGCCCGGCGCGCCGAGGACGAGCTGGCGATGGACGACGCCGGGCGCGCGGCGTCGGCCGCGGTCGTCGAGGCCGGGCGGCAAGCCCACGCACAGCTGCGGGAGCGGCTGCGCGGCCGCCTGTCCGATGCCCTGGTCAGGGGCGACCTGCTGCCCCTGTGGTTCTCCACGACGCTCGGGCCGGCGGCTCCCCCGCACCGTACGGAGGCATGGCTGGAAACCGCTCTGGACGTGCTGGCCTACCGGGTGACCTACCGGATCACCGATCCCGTGCTCGCGCTGGGCGGTTCGCCCGACGGACGCGACGAGCCCCGCCGGGCGGCATGGTTCGACGGCCTGGGTCGGGCCCTGCGGGACTGGCGGTAGCCCGTACGCGGACCTGCCGCCCGCCCGGCGCGCGGCCCGCGGTGTCGGCCCTGTCGTGGGCGGAGGTGTTCACGGAGCGCGTGGCTGGCAGGTGGAGGATCTGGTGCTGGCGATCGCCCAACTCGCCCGCGAACAGCGGGACGAACGCGCTCCGACGTGGGCCCGGCACCTGTGGTCGGGCCCCGGCCGCCCGCCCGAGCTCCGCATCGGCGCCGGCCTCGCCTGGCTGTGCCTGGTCGACGAGCCCGTCCCCGACGAGCTCCGCGCCCTGCTGACCGATCCTCGGACCGACCGCCTCAGCGACCTGTTCCAGCGGGTGCCGTGGCTCCTGCCGGTCGACTCCACGAGCGGACTGCGCCGCTGCGTCCACGAGATGCTCACGCCGGACCTCCCCCGGAGCCGCGCCTGACGGCCGAGCCGAATCGTTTCCCCAGCTCAGGACGGCATCGGCGCGCGGACTCCTGGGGATCCTCATAGGAACTGACGGCTCCGGATACAGCATCCGCCACACCGTCACGCCTGGAGGCATCCCATGAGCACACCCCAGTGGCGGCAGCTCACCGACCACCTCATGAGCGTCCCCGAGCAGATCTACGAAGGCTGGAACAGCCGCGACGGCTGGGACAACTACACCCGGTGGGGAGAGGAGTTCGGCGAGAACGGCGTCGCCTGGTGCGTGATCTTCGACTGGTGCATGTACCACGACACGGGGCTCGACGCGATCGTGCCCAAGGTCGACAACGTGAGCGCCTTCACCGCATGGGCCAAGGCCCGCGACCAGTGGTCCGACTACCCCTCCGTCGGCGCCTGGGTCGACTTCGGCGACGGCGCGCACACCGAGATCGTCACCGGCTTCGACCCCGACACCGTCTACACCAAGGGCGGCAACAGCATCCAGGCCGGATCCGTCGACCGCGGTCAGGGCAACGGCGTCTGGTCGCACTCCAACCCGCGCCGCAGCAGCTACGTCACCGGCTACTTCGCCCCCCGCTACCCCGACGGCCAGTGCCCGCCCACCGCCGACCCCCACGATCCCCGCGGCGGCCCCGCCGTCGCCTCCTGGCGATGGACGCCCCCGGCGTCGGCCTTCGAGCCGTTCCCCGGCGCCGGGTTCTTCACCGCCGGCCGCCGCAGCCCGGTCATCGCCGCCCTGCACGAACGGCTCGTCGCCGTCGGCTGCGACCGCTACGAGAGTTCGGCGAACGCCGACGTCTGGGGATCCGGCGACGTCAGCTCCTACCGGGCCTGGCAGCGCAAGCTCGGCTACTCCGGCGCCGACGCCGACGGCATCCCCGGTCCCACGTCCTGGGCCAGGCTGAAGGTGCCCCGCGTCGGCACCGGGTGACCGTCCGCCGCACGCACCGGACGGTGTCCGGAGGACCCTCAACGCAAAGACGCCCGACCGGGAAGTCCCGTCGGGCGTTCTTGTGCGTGCGCTGCGTACTGCTCCACCGGTGGTTTAGTACCAGTGGTTGGCCTGCCAGAAGTTCCAGGCGCCGACCGGGCTGCCGTAGCGCTCGTTCATGTAGTCCAGGCCCCACTTG